>JALFNN010000109.1 GCA_022774325.1 bacterium
GGTGTTATAAGCTTGAAGAGACTTCTTAATCATCATTTTTTAAGAAATTGGAGCTCCAAAATGATTAAAAAGTCTCTTGAGGCTTATTTTTTGCCCAAAATACAAAATTGTACTTTTTTAAAAACATTCTCAAAGGATGGCAACATTTTGCCTCGCCAGTCTGGATATAGTGTAAGGAGTTTTTCAAACCGACACAAAAATCCAGAGAAATTTAAAAAAGTTACGTTACTACCTTGTAAAACAGCGTCCGAAAGATGGGTTAAGTGAGAGGAACTTTTTTGAAGATCCTTACACGAACCTTGACAACGGAGCAGCCTGTCCATAGTGATACCAGATTTGAATGTGCATCCAGCATGTCTTTTCTGGCAAATACGTCCCGGAAACATCGGAACCCGGTACAGGAACGGATATGGAATGAAAACAGGCAATGAAAAATGAAAGGAAGGAGGAAAACGGATGCAGGAAAAACTTACCGCATTGTATGAGCGTCTCAGCCATGATGATGACCTTATGGGCGAGAGCAACAGTATATCGAACCAGAAGCAGATGCTTTCAGAATATGCAGAATCCCATGGACTTACCCCATATATCCATTTTACGGATGATGGAATATCCGGCACAAGGTTTGACCGCCCGGGATTTGTCAGCATGATGGATGCCATCAAAGCCGGGCAGATCGGGACGGTGATCATAAAGGATATGAGCCGGTTGGGACGTGATTATCTGATGGTCGGTCAGATTCAGGAAATGCTGCGCCAGAAGCAGGTTAGGCTGATCGCTATCAATGATGGTCATGACAGTCTGAATGGGGATGATGATTTTCTTCCTTTCCGAAACATTATGAATGAGTGGTATGCGAAAGACACGAGCAAAAAGATCCGGTCTACCTTTAAGGCAAAAGGCAATTCCGGGAAGCACGTTGCAAGCACCACACCATACGGATATCTGAAAGACCCGGAAAATAAGGAACACTGGATCGTGGATGAAGAGGCTGCACAGGTTGTCCGCAGGATTTTTCAGATGACAATGGACGGATATGGTCCTTACCAGATCGCAAAGAAGCTGAAAGAAGATCAGGTGGAGATCCCGGCAGTACACATGGCAAGGCATGGGGCAGGATTATGGCAGGGAAGAGTGGACGAGATCAAAGACCCCTATGCGTGGGGTTCGTCGACGGTGGCAGGGATCCTGAAAAAGCGGGAATATCTTGGTCACACTGTTAATTTCAAGACCAGAAAGCATTTTAAGGACAAAAAGAGCCATTATGTGTCAGAAGATAACTGGACAGTATTTGAGGACACGCAGGAAGCGATCATTGATCAGGAAACCTTTGATAATGTCCAGAGAATCCGGAAGAATGTCCGCAGATACCCGGACGGATGGGGAGAAGCACATCCACTGACAGGGCTGATGTATTGTGCCGATTGCGGGGCAAAAATGTATGTGCACCGGGTAAATAATGGGAAAAGAATCCCACAATATACCTGTTCTGCATATAGCAAGGTTCCGGTTGGAACACTCTGCCCGACACAGCACAGGATTAATGCGGATATTGTGATGGAGCTGATAAAAGACCTGCTGAAAGCTATCGCAGAATATTCCCATCTGAACCGGGAAGAGTTCATTGAGACAGTGAAGACAACACAGAATTCCCAGCAGTCCAGTGAAATCGTGAGACTGAAAAACAGGATAGCAGAAGCGAAAAAGCGTCTGCAGGAACTGGAAAAACTGATCTGCCGAATATATGAGGATAATATCCTCGGTAAGCTGCCGGACGAACGTTACGCAGTCCTTGATGGGCAGTATTCCAAAGAACAGAAAGAACTGACAGCGGAAATTTCAGAATTGGAAGCAGAGGTAGCCGGATATGAAAATGGCAGACGGTCTGCGGAAAGATTTATTGCACTGGTGGACAAATATCAGAATTTTGATGAACTGACCACATATATGCTGAATGAGTTCGTGGAAAAGATTCTGGTGCATGAGAGGGACAGGAAAGGAAGCCAGCAGACCACACAGAAGATTGAGATTTATTTTAATTTTGTGGGAAGGTATCTTCCACCGCATTTTGGAGAAGTCCAGCTGACGACGGAAGAGGAAGAAGAATTACGAAAGCGAGAAGCCAGGAAGGACAGGCTGCACCAGAATTATCTGAGGCGGAAGGCAAATGGAAAACAGAAAGAATACGAAGACAAAGTAAAAGAAAAAAGAAAAGCCGAGATCGAGGCGAAGAAGGAAGCAATCCGGCAGGAAGATATTGCGAAAGGTGTGTTTGTTCCAGTGTCGATGCTTCCGGCTGCAGAACCAAAGAAAGGGGTGGCAAATGCATGAAAGAATTGAAACCGATGATACATGATGAAAAGAACGGACTGGATTATATCCTTGTGGGAGATTATTATATCCCGCTGATCCGTGTGGCGGAAGAA
>JALFNN010000002.1 GCA_022774325.1 bacterium
GATGCAGAAACCCTTTATGATATCACCAAAACAGGATTCGAAGATGTCTCTGAGTATGAACTTTTTATTCGCTGTTTTTCAGAGCAGTCCATTGTCGAACAGGGAAAACGTCGCTGGATTACTAAGGAAGATAACCTCGGCAATTCAACCATGCTGTTAAATCCAACTGATCCTGAGGCTACATACCGAAGGAAAGCAGGGAAAGAATATCGCGGCTATGTGGCTAATGTAGAGGAAACTGTTGGGATCGTGTGACATCGGTCCAAAATGATGGTGCAAGACACATTTTTGTGACAAAAGGAGATGCAAATCAGACAGAGGATCCGTATTTAACTTCGGAAGAAGATGTGATTGGTAAAGTTATCTGCATTTCATATCCGTTGGGAGTTGCAGTACATCTGCTGTCCAATCCTTTGATTTTTATACCGCTTATTCTCCTTCCTTTGTTCTTTATACTGATCTATAACTTGATCTATTCTGTTAAAGTTACAAAAGGTATTATTCGTGAAGAGGAAGAAGCGGCTGTGCGGGAAGCTGTGGAAGCGATTCGTAAGAAAAGGGCAGAAGAAGAGGAGGAAAAGAATGATTCAAAATCCAAGTAGTGTCTTTCATGGCCTCATGGAATATGATTCAATAGCGTTAAACCTGAGAAATCTGGTATTTTTCTTCTGTCTGCTATATTTGTCAGTAGAAGATCTGAAAAGATACAGGATTCCGGATAAATGTCTGGGAATCTCTGTAATTGCATGGTGCATGGCAATACCATTTGCATATCAGGATTATGGTGGATGGAGTGGTATTGCTGTGCATTTACTGGCTGCTGTAGTATACGGCGGCGGCGTACTTATTCTTTCCATTCTTATTGAGCAAATCTTTAAAAAAGAAAGCCTTGGCGGCGGTGATGTGAAATTAATTGCTGTCATGGGACTGTATCTTGGTATGAATTTATCATTGTATGCATTGTTCTTTGCATGTATTTTCGGTTTGGTTATATTGCTTATAAGTTATAAGAGCCGTGAGGGAAAGGGTGGAGTAATTCCATTTGGACCGGCTCTTGCGGCAGCAACCATGTTGATGGTTTTGTGGGGACAGGTTCCGTGACTCATTTATTCGGAAATGGAACGGAAGATTTTGCCGAACAAAGATGCGTTTCGCCAGTTTACGACTACATCTGCAGAGTTGTATGCGATTTATCTGAATGATTTCCTCGAAGCGCTTGCCACAGGAGTTTATAAAAAGACTTCAGATAAGTTGAAGATTTTTCTTGCCGCGAATGGGACGACGAAGATCACTTCGCTCTACAAATATTGTCCTTTGCTGTGCTGGCAGAAGAATTTCACAAAAATGCGTCTTTCCTTTCCGGGCAGTTCAGCAAAGAGACCGAGATGAGTATGACCGATTACATTCATCACGCCCGAATTCGTGCGGCGGTTCAGTACTTTAATACGACACAGATGTCGGTCACGCAGATGGCGACAAGCGTTGGGATGGATAATTTCGGATATTTCTCGAGGATTTTCCGAAGAGAGATCGGAATGAGCCCGCGGGAATATAAGAAGATGGTATCGGGCGGGAAAAGTGGGAAATAAAATTCGCAGCATCATTATAATCGTAAAGAAAAATCATTATACTAAAAATAGAAATAAAAATAGAATCTATTAAAGGAGGCATTTATGGCAAGAACAGTAGGAATTGGGATACAGGATTTTGAAAAATAATAACGAATAAATGCTTCTATATAGATAAGACGGATTTTATCCGTGAATGGTGGGAAAGCAAGGATGATGTGACACTAATTACCCGTCCGAGGCGCTTTGGAAAAACGTTAACTATGAGTATGTTGGAGAAGTTTTTCTCACTTGATTATGCAGGGCGGGGGGGGGTGTCCGAAAAACAGGTACTACACTAATTCGCGTGTCCACTGTTATGGGTACATTATAACTCATTAGTTGAGAGTCGTGGGGACAGGTCCCTTGACTCCCCTCCAACTCCCCATCCCCACGACTACCACTATTTTCTTGACAAAATAACCGTAAACGGTTAAAATATAAAAAACGGTTAAAGGAGATAGAGGCAGTGATTTCTGATATATTAAAACGAAAAAAGGAAGAAAAGGGTATGACCACCGAGGCACTATCTCGACTTTCCGGAGTACCGGTGGGAACGATCAATAAGATTTTGAACGGGGAAACCAGGTCGCCCAGATACGATACGCTGATGGCACTTGAGAAAGTTCTTCTGGATAAGAAGGATACGGATGAATATCTTGTCATACGGGATTCGCAGGCGGCTTTGGAATATCAGGGGTGTGGACCGTATACGATAGAAGATTACCGGGCACTTCCGCAAGAGGTGCGTGCAGAACTGATTGATGGGGAATTGATTTTTATGGAAGCGCCAGGCACTGCACATCAGATTCTTGTGATGAAGATTGCATTTTTATTAGAATTATTTATACGAGAGAATAAAGGAGAATGTTTGGTGCTTCCGGCTCCTCTTGATGTACAGCTGGATTGCGATGATAAGACGCTGGTTCAGCCTGATATTGTAGTACTGTGCAAGAAAGAAAAACTTGTAAAAGAAGGTATTTACGGAGCACCGGATATGGTGATTGAGGTTACGTCGCCTTCTACCAGAAGAATGGATTTTGCCAAAAAGATGGTGAAATATGATAATGCCGGTGTGCGGGAATATTGGATTGTTGATCTTCGGAAGAAAAAAGTGGTGACGTATCACCTGGAAGAGGACCCGATGCCGTCCCTTTATACATTCCGGGATAAGATCCCGGTTCAGATTTTTGATGAAAAATTAGAGATAGATTTTGCAGGACTTGCAGATGTATTAGAAAGCATACCTGAGTAATGCGAGCAGGTGGTGACGGGGCTCGTTTGTCAGAGAGGGCTCATCCTTGCGGCTGAACTGTTATGTTTTTGGAGAATTTTGGGGAAAATGCCTGAATAACTGTGAGAAGATTGTGAAAAATTGTCGAAATGTCTTGATGGCAACACGTAAATAATGCAAACTGTAATAAGTAGAAATCAAAACTACGTTGCGAGGTATTGGGTATGGTTCAAATTATTACAGACTCTTCAACACTGCACACGGTGGAGGAGGCAAATGCATTGGGAGTCGAGACGTTGCCTCTTTGTGTCAATATTGACGATCTGGAAGGGCGCGACCTTCAGATGGATATGAAAGATTTTTATGAAAGGATTCGTAAGGGACAGATTCCCAGAAGTTCCCAGCCGCCAATTGGTGAGGTGGTGGATATGTTTGATAAATACAAGGATTCAGACATTATCAATATCACCATAGCGGACGGACTTTCCGGTACATATCAAAGTGCGTGCGCGGCGAAGGAAATGTCAGAAAATCGGGAGCGGATTATGGTCTTCAACTGCAGGACGCTTTGCGGTCCGCATTGCGTGGCGATTCAGTATATTGAAAAATAGCAGGAAAAGGGGGAGGTCGCATAGCGCTCTCCCCAGTGTTTTTTGAAATACATCCAACATTAGTAACCAATTCCCATCCCAAAGAGCAGGAGCAGGCTTGTAAGTACAAGATTCAGAGTCTGGAATTTCCAGCTCCATTTCACCCAGGTACCATAGTTTACATCCGCAAGACCCAGACCGATCAGAAGAACCGGATTTGTCGGGTAGAATACATTGGAGAAGCCGTCGCCGAACGCGAATGCCGCAACGCAGAGCTGGGCAGAGATCCTGAATACCTGTGCAACCGGAACAATCAGCGGCATCAGCAGAAAGGCTTTGGCAGAACCCGATGGAATGAAGAAGTTCATGATCAGTACAAATGCAAGGGCGCGGAACCAGATTCCCGAGAACATCGGAAGTCTGGCAAGCTCCTGTGCTACACCTACGGTAAATGGATTGCAGACTCCGGCAGCAAACCCACAGCCTACGGCAAGAAGACTCATGCCGACACCGGTAAGAGGATCCCATCCCAGGCTGACGGCCAGCGCAACGACGATCGGAACCAACGGAATGCATTCTTCGAAGGACCCGATAAAAGAACCGAGGGCCATGAAGAACAAGGTGATGACGGCCAGAAGCTGGTAGCGTTTCTGGCCGAATCGGCTGGTAATTCTGTCCAGCATATATTTCATAAGATTACATTTCTCAAGACTGTTAAAAACGCCTCCGATCACCAGGAGGAAGACGATAACGGCAATCAAAGCTCCGCTTCCTTCTGAGCTGAGAACGAGAAGTGGGGAAAAGATCCATTTCCAGAACGGAATTCCGCCTTCTACATAAGAAAATCCTGCTTCGGTATCGATTACCGTATTTCCGGATGCATCTGTGAGTCTGGCGTATTCACCTCCCGGGATCAGGAATGTAAGTATGTAGGTGAGTACCATCAGAACAAAGATGACTGCGATTGCGGTCAGGAAAGAACGTGTGCTGATATTTAGGCCTTTTTTCTGTTTTTGTGTTCCTATTTTTTCCCCTCTCTGTTAGAATAGTTATAAGGTATTTGCTACGATTATATACTCCCGGGTAAGCTAAGTCAATAAAAGAGGGGGTGGCACTTTGCGGAGAAAGGAACGGGAAGATTTATGGCTTAAACCGGATCATGAAGCATGTTTCGGGGCAAAGCGAATGGTCTTATGAGGAAAGCATGCTTCGGAGCGTCGGAGTTTTTAAGCTTAAAGCGGAAGAAATGAGCTGTAAGGAACAACAACGATGAGACATGTCTATTTCCGCGGCAATTGAATGATGCTTGTAAAATGGCGAAAGAGAGAAGGAAACAAGGAATGAAGAATAAGAAACAAAGTGAAAAGAAGAATCAAAACCTGTGTATGACAAACAGAGAATTGTCATGGCTTCAGTTTAATGAACGAGTGTTAAATGAAGCCGGGAATCCAAGAGTGCCTTTGGCAGAAAGGATGACATTTGCGTCTATTTTCCAGACAAATCTGGATGAATTTTTCATGGTACGTGTCGGTACGCTCCTTATGCAGATGCAGTCTTCGGAAGAAATTATAGAGAATAAAACTGGCATGAATAGTAAAGAGCAGGTCAAGGAGATTCTCAAACGTGTGAACGTGCTTGAAGAGAAGAAGGCAAAAATATATGAGCAGCTTATGGGTGAACTGGAGCCTGAGGGAATCCGTATCATTAATTTTAACAAGTTGTCCGCGGAAGAAGGAAAACTTCTGGAGAAGTATTTTGACGCGCATATTGCCCCGTTCCTTTCTCCGATGATCATCGGGAAGCAGCAGCCGTTTCCGTTCCTTGCAAATAAACAGTTGTATGCGATTGTTTTACTTGAAACACCGAAGGGCAAGAGAAGAACCGGACTGGTTCCCTGCTCCAACAGTGTGTTTAAACGGCTGATTGAGATCCCTACAAGGCCCGGAACCTTTATGCTGTCAGAAGAACTGATCCTTCATTTCGTTTCCAAATTGTATTCAAAATATATTGTGAAAGAAAAATCTATCATGCGTGTCACGCGTAATGCGGATATTGATGCGACAGAGATATATGACGAAGATCTTGACTACAGAGATATGATGGAACAGTTGATCAAGCGTCGTACCAGGCTGAATCCGGTGCGAGTGGAGTTCAGCCGCAGTATCAATAAAAAGACAAAGCAGGAAATTGCCCGTTTCCTGAAAATCGGGGCGGATCATATTATTGATGTGAAGACGCCGCTGGATCTGTCTTTTGTTTTCGCACTCCAGACCTATCTTCGCGATAAACCGGAATTGTTTTATGAGAAACGCAGTCCGAGACTCAGCCCGGCGCTGAACCTGAAAGAAAATCTGTTTAATCAGATTGAGAAGAAGGATGTGCTGCTTTCCTATCCGTATGAAAGCATGAAGCCGTTCTTGCAGCTCCTTCAGGAAGCGGCAGAAGATGAGTCTGTCGTTTCTATTAAAATGACGCTCTATCGTGTCGCAGAGCGAAGCAAGATCATTGACACGTTGATCGAGGCTGCCGAAAATGGCAAGGAAGTTGTTGTTCTGGTTGAACTGAGAGCAAGATTTGACGAGGCGAATAATATTGAAATGTCCCACAGGCTTGAGGATGCCGGATGTCAGATCCTTTATGGACTTGGAGACTATAAGGTTCATTCCAAACTGTGTCTGATCACACGCAAAACGGAAACGGGATTTGCTTACATAACCCAGATCGGAACCGGAAATTATAATGAAAAAACATCAAGGCTTTACACAGATCTTTCTCTGATCACGGCAAGACAGTCCATAGGAGCAGAAGCAGCAGAGATATTTACCGCGCTGCAGAAGGGAGAAGTGGTCGAGCATACGAACGAACTCCTTGTCGCGCCGAAATGTCTGCAGAACAAGGTAGTGGATATGATCGATGCGGAGATTGAGAAGGTGAAACAGGGCAGTACAGGATATGTGGGGGTGAAGATCAATTCGCTTACGGATAAGGTTCTGATCGATAAGATGATCGAGGCTTCGCAGGCCGGAGTGAAAATTGATCTGATCGTCAGAGGTATCTGCTGTCTGAAACCGGGTGTGAAAGGCATGACAGAGAATATTCATGTGATCAGTGTTGTCGGGCGTTTCCTTGAACACTCCAGAATCTACCGCTTCGGAAGGGGAGATGAGGAGAAGATTTACATTGCATCTGCCGACTTTATGACCAGAAATACGGTTCGCCGTGTGGAAGTGGCTGCTCCGATTTATGACCAGGATATCCGCACCAGAATCCGTCATATATTTGACACGATGATGATGGATGATGAGAAAGGAAAAGAACAGAATTCAGAAGGAGAATACTGCGACCGGTCTGTAAATGCAGAAAAACTGAACTCTCAGGAATTCTTCTATCAGGAAGCATATGATATGGAAAATGGAAGATAGTTTGTAAATAATCCGGCAAAACACGGGAAATATGTGTTTTGCCGGATTTTTAATAGCTGTGGACGGAAGGAGAATTTGCCGGATAACAAAAAGAAAACCTTGACTTTGCGGGGACTGTATGTTACACTATCCTAGCGAATGGAAGTTATAGGTCTTTTTTTTATGCCTATTTTTAGCAGAATTCCGGAGACGGGATTTTGCAGACAGCCTCGCAAGCTGTCGTGTAACTGAAAATTAGAACATAAAAGCGAGGTGGAAGTTGTGCGTACAAGAATTACACTGGAATGTACAGAATGCAAACATCGTAACTACAACATGACAAAGGATAAGAAATCTCATCCGGAGCGCATGGAGACAAAGAAATACTGTAGATTCTGCAAATCACACACATTACACAAAGAGACGAAATAGTCGTTGAAGGGAAGTGAATGTTATGGGAGATGCTAAAGAAACCCGCAAGACACCGTTTTTCAAAGGTGTAAAAGCAGAGTTTAAGAAGATTATCTGGCCAGACAAAACCACACTTGCCAAACAGACAGCGGCAGTCGTATCTGTTTCTGTTTTGCTGGGAGCGATTATCGCGATTACCGATATTCTTGTAAAATACGGAATTGATTTCTTAGTAAGATAAGATACTGATAATGGTAACACAGGAAAGGTGATATTATGGCAGAAGCAAAATGGTATGTGGTTCATACCTATTCAGGGTATGAGAACAAAGTAAAAGCCGACATTGACAAGACGATTGAGAACCGTCATCTGGAAGAAGAGATTCTGGAAGTTCGTGTTCCGATGCATGAGGTTGTGGAACTGAAGAACGGAGTGCAGAAGGCATCACAGAAAAAGCTTTTTCCGGGATATGTACTCATTCATATGATCATGAATGATGATACATGGTATGTCGTAAGAAATACCAGAGGTGTGACTGGTTTCGTTGGTCCGGGGTCCAAACCGGTTCCGCTTACAGACGAAGAAATGGCACCGCTCGGAATCCAGAAAGAGGATGTTGTCGTTGACTTTGCAGAGGGCGATACCGTTACTGTTATTGCCGGGGCATGGGAAGGAACGGTTGGTGCTGTTCAGTCCATTAATATGCAGAAACAGAGTCTTACAATCAATGTTGAGTTATTTGGTCGCGAAACACCGGTAGAAATCAGTTTCGCAGAAGTCAAGAAAATGTAGCAGACATTACGTGGGAGGGAAATCCCCGCAAATACCACAAGGAGGTACTTTAAAATGGCAAAAAAAGTTACAGGTTATATCAAATTACAGATTCCAGCCGGAAAGGCTACTCCGGCTCCACCGGTTGGTCCTGCACTTGGACAGCATGGTGTAAATATCGTTGAGTTTACAAAACAGTTCAACGCAAGAACAGCAGACCAGGGAGATTTAATTATTCCGGTTGTTATCACTGTTTACAGTGACAGAAGCTTCAGCTTTGTTACAAAGACACCGCCGGCAGCAGTTCTGATTAAGAAAGCCTGCAATATCAAATCAGGTTCAGGCGTTCCGAATAAGACAAAAGTTGCTAAGATCACAAAAGCTCAGGTTAAAGAAATCGCAGAGATGAAGATGCCTGATTTAAATGCAGCTACTGTTGAGAGTGCTATGAGTATGATCGAAGGAACCTGCAGAAGTATGGGTGTAACTGTAGTTGAATAAGTCTGATTTACGGGCGAAAGAACTACACTATGAAAACTGTAAACAAGCACGTGGGAGGGAATTCCCGTAATCACCACTAGGAGGTATTTAACATGAAAAGAGGAAAGAAATATGTAGAGGCTGCTAAACAGGTTGACAGAACAGTCCTCTATGATAAAGCAGATGCAATCGCATTAGTTAAAAAATGTGCGACAGCAAAATTTGACGAGACAATCGAAGCTCATATCAGAACCGGATGTGACGGACGTCACGCTGATCAGCAGATTCGTGGAGCAGTTGTTCTTCCACACGGAACAGGTAAAAAAGTTCGTATCCTTGTATTTGCAAAAGATGCAAAAGCAGAAGAAGCAAAAGCGGCTGGCGCAGATTATGTAGGAGCAGAAGAACTGATTCCGAAGATTCAGAATGAAAACTGGTTTGAATTCGACGTTGTAGTTGCTACACCGGATATGATGGGTGTTGTTGGACGTCTTGGTCGTGTACTTGGACCAAAAGGTTTAATGCCGAACCCGAAGGCTGGTACCGTAACAATGGACGTTACAAAAGCAATCAACGAGATCAAAGCTGGTAAGATTGAGTACAGATTGGACAAGACAAATATTATCCATGTACCGATTGGAAAAGCTTCCTTCACAGAAGAACAGTTGGCGGACAACTTCCAGACGCTTATCGATGCAATCAATAAGGCTAAACCGGCAGCAGTAAAAGGACAGTACCTTAGAAGTGTAACTCTTACTTCTACAATGGGACCTGGCGTAAAACTGAACCCGATGAAGTTAGCTTAATTGATGATATATTGATACCTATCGAGGACGCAGCATTTCAAAGTGCTGCGTCCTGTTTTTTTTGTCAGTGAAGCATTGGAGAGATGCAGATTATATAATATGGTAAAATAATAATATTGTATAAAAAGAGTTGAATATTATTATAATAAATGGTAATATATAATATATAAAGAGGCGTGGCGGGCAAGTGCAGATTGAATGGAAGGAGGAACGGGAATGGATATACGTGATATTAAGAATCGGAAAAAACAATTGGGTCTTACGAATAAACAGCTTGCTGACTATTCAGGGGTATCGCTGGGGACTGTGAATAAGATCTTGAGTGGAGCGACAAAATCGCCGCAGATTGATACGCTAGACGCATTGGATCGTGCGCTTCAGCGGAAGGAATTCCGGTATCATACGGAATCGGAACCTGTTCTTTGCATTCGGGAAGAGTCCATTGCCTACGATACAATGAAAAAGGATGGGGAGTATACATTAGAGGATTACTATGCGCTTCCGGAAGAAGTGAGAGCAGAGCTGATAGACGGTTATCTGATCTATATGGATGCCCCGACAATTGTACATCAGGAAATAATTGGTGAACTGAGTTATTATATGAGGGATTATGTCAAGAAAAATGAAGGGGAGTGCAGAGTGATCCTTTCACCTATAGATGTCTGCCTTAATAAAGATAATAAAACGATGCTTCAGCCTGATCTTGTGGTGATATGCGACAAAGAACTGACGGACGGGCGAAGAATTAATGGTGCGCCGGATTTTGTGGCTGAAGTAGTATCGCCATCCAGCCGCAAGCGGGATTATATGATCAAGCTTAATAAATATTGGAAGGCAGGAGTACGCGAATACTGGATCATCGATCCGGAGAAGAAGGACATCTCTACATATTGGCTTCAAGGAAGCGACACGGAGTTTGAAGTAATGCATTATGACTTTGAGGATAAAGTTCCGATGAGAATATGGGCTGGTGCGGAAATTGATTTTTCTGAGTTTGATATACTGTGGTAAGCTGAAAAAATTACGAAAAAATCCAAAAAGTACTTGACGAACAGGAGAACACCTGTTATTATATATAGCGTAACTGCCAGAGACAGTAGGTGCCGCAAGGCATAAGGATGAAAACGCCTACCGAGGAAGAAACGAATTCGATAAAAGTTTGAATTTATAGAAGCTTCCAGTCTGCGGACAGGGAGCTTTTTCTAGGCAGCTCATAATAATACAAGGAGGTGCACCATTCGTGGCAAAAGTTGAATTAAAACAACCTATCGTTCAGGCAATCGTAGATGATATCACTGATGCACAGTCAATCGTGCTGGTTGACTACCGCGGATTAACTGTAGCACAAGACACAGAACTTCGTAAGCAGTTAAGAGAAGCTGGTATTGTTTACAAAGTCTGCAAAAACACAATGATGAAGAGAGCTTTTGAAGGAACAGATTTCGCACAGTTAGACGAATATCTGGAAGGACCGAGCGCTATTGCAATTTCTAAAGACGATGCAACAGCACCGGCAAGAATTATTTGCAAGTTTGCAAAGACAGCTCAGGCTCTTGAAGTTAAAGCAGGTGTGGTTGAAGGCACAGTATATGACGCTAACGGAGTTGCAGAGTTATCTAAGGTTCCATCAAGAGAAGAATTACTGTCCAAGTTACTTGGAAGCTTACAGTCACCGATTACCAATCTTGCTCGTGTGCTTAATCAGATCGCAGAGCAGAATGGAGCTCCGGCAGAAGCCGCAGCAGAAGAATAAGAGTATTATAAAAATATCAAATGGAGGAAAATAAAATGGCAAAATTAACAACAGCAGAATTTATTGAAGCTATCAAAGAATTATCTGTATTAGAATTAAATGAATTAGTTAAAGCATGTGAAGAAGAATTTGGTGTATCTGCAGCAGCAGGTGTTGTAGTTGCAGCAGCAGCTGGAGACGGAGCAGCTCAGGAAGAAGAAAAAGATGAATTCAACGTAGAATTAGTAGCAGCTGGTTCTTCTAAAGTTAAAGTAATCAAAGTTGTTCGTGAAATCACAGGACTTGGATTAAAAGAAGCTAAAGAATTAGTTGACGGAGCACCGAAGGTAGTGAAAGAAGCAGTATCTAAGGCAGAAGCTGAAGAAATCAAAGCAAAACTTGAAGCTGAAGGCGCAGAAGTTGCCCTTAAGTAATTTTAAGAGTATTCCAAAGCGGGGGAGAGAGATCTTCCCCGTTTTTTCTAGACAGAAGTACCATTCTTGTTTCTTGAAATCATTTAAAAAATATTCCAAATCACAAAAAAATCCTTGACAAGCCAGCAGACTCTATGATATAGTAAAAAATGCGCTATTGTGGAAATTTATGCTATAATTGCGCCCTAAAATCGACTGTTTCCGATAAAAGGGAGATAGTTGAGCCACAGATTGAAGTCGTGGACGGCAAAAACTGTCCACTTGTTTAAAAATCTGTGTGAGTGTTAGGTGGAATTAACCCGAAAATTTATTATATAAGGAGTGAAACGTCAATGGAGAAAAACAGAATTCGTCCCATCACAACCGGAAAAAGTATGCGTATGAGCTATTCCAGACAAAAAGAAGTACTCCAAATGCCGAACTTAATCGAAGTTCAAAAGGACTCCTATCAGTGGTTCTTAGACGAAGGATTAAAAGAAGTATTTGATGATATTTCTCCGATTACAGATTACAGTGGACATCTGAGTCTGGAACTGGTGGATTTTACATTATGTGAAGACGAGGTAAAGTACTCAATTGAAGAATGTAAAGAGCGTGACGCGACTTATGCGGCACCGCTGAAAGTGCGTGTAAGGCTTCATAATAAGGAAACGGATGAGATTAACGAACATGAGATCTTTATGGGAGATCTGCCGTTAATGACGAAGACGGGTACTTTCGTAATTAACGGAGCAGAACGTGTTATTGTAAGCCAGTTGGTACGTTCTCCTGGCATTTATTATGGAATTGCACATGACAAAATCGGTAAAGAATTATTTTCTTGTACGGTAATTCCGAACCGCGGCGCATGGCTTGAATATGAGACGGATTCGAATGACGTTTTCTATGTGCGTGTTGACAGAACCAGAAAAGTGCCGATCACAGTGTTGATTCGAGCCCTGGGTGTTGGTACGAATGCGGAGATTTTGGAACTCTTTGGTGAGGAACCGAAGATTCTGGCAAGTTTTAGCAAAGATACAGCGGAAAACTATCAGGAAGGTCTTCTTGAATTATACAAGAAGATTCGTCCGGGTGAACCTCTTGCTGTGGACAGTGCTGAAAGCCTGATCACAAGTATGTTCTTTGATGCAAGGCGTTATGATCTTGCTAAAGTTGGACGTTATAAATTTAATAAGAAGCTTCTGCTCCGTAATCGTATTAACGGACGAGTTCTGGCAGAAGATGTTGTAAGCCCTCTGACAGGAGAGGTGATCGCGGAAAAAGGAACGGAAGTTGACAGAGAACTTGCAGATACAATTCAGAACGCGGCAGTCCCATATGTATGGATTGCAAGAGAAGAGGGAGAACGCAATATCAAAGTTCTTTCTAATATGATGGTAAATCTGCAGAGCATTGTTGACATTGACCCTAAGGAAGTGGGCGTGACGGAGCTGGTGTACTATCCGGTTCTCGCTGAACTTCTGGAAGAGACAGCAGGCGATATCGATGAATTGAAAGATGCGATTCGCAAGAATATCCATGAGCTGATTCCGAAGCACATTACAAAAGAAGATATTTTCGCATCCATCAATTATAATATGCATTTGGAATATGGTCTTGGAAATGATGATGATATCGATCATCTTGGCAATAGACGTATCCGTGCGGTCGGTGAACTGCTTCAGAATCAGTACAGAATTGGTCTGTCCAGATTGGAAAGAGTTGTTCGTGAAAGAATGACAACACAGGATCTGGAAGGGGTATCCCCGCAGTCTTTGATCAATATTAAACCGGTTACGGCAGCTGTGAAAGAATTCTTTGGTTCATCTCAGTTGTCACAGTTTATGGATCAGAATAACCCGCTGGGTGAGCTGACTCATAAGAGACGTCTGTCTGCCCTTGGCCCAGGTGGTCTGTCTCGTGACCGTGCCGGATTCGAGGTTCGAGATGTACACTATTCTCACTATGGAAGAATGTGCCCGATTGAGACACCTGAAGGACCGAACATTGGGCTTATCAACTCTCTGGCATGTTATGCGAGAATTAATGAATACGGTTTCGTGGAGGCTCCGTATCGTAAGATCGACAAGAGCGATCCGATGAACCCGGTAGTAACAGATGATGTTGTCTATATGACAGCAGATGAAGAAGATAATTATCATGTAGCACAGGCGAATGAGCCACTGGATGAAGAAGGACATTTCATTCATAAGAATGTATCTGGTCGTTACCGTGAAGAGACTCAGGAATATGAGAGAAGAATGTTTGACTATATGGACGTTTCTCCGAAGATGGTATTCTCTGTAGCTACAGCATTGATTCCTTTCCTGGAAAATGACGATGCCAACCGTGCGCTGATGGGATCCAACATGCAGCGTCAGGCGGTACCGCTTTTGATGACCGAAGCACCGGTTGTCGGAACTGGTATGGAAGTAAAATCAGCCGTTGACTCGGGAGTCTGCATTGTGGCAGAACAGGGCGGTGTGGTAGAACGCGCAACTGCAACAGAAATCGTAATTAAGCAGGATGATAAGACCAGGAAAACGTATAAATTGACCAAATTCCTCCGCAGTAACCAGAGTAACTGTTATAATCAGAGAACGATTGTTGTCAAGGGAGAACGGGTAGAGGCAGGACAGGTTATTGCAGACGGCCCGTCTACATCAAATGGTGAGATGGCGCTTGGTAAGAACCCGCTGATCGGCTTCATGACCTGGGAAGGTTATAACTACGAGGATGCTGTTCTGTTAAGTGAAAGACTGGTACAGGATGATGTATATACTTCTGTGCATATTGAAGAGTATGAAGCAGAAGCCCGTGACACCAAGCTTGGGCCGGAAGAAATTACACGTGATATTCCGGGTGTCGGTGACGATGCGCTGAAAGATCTGGATGAAAGAGGTATTATCCGTATCGGTGCGGAAGTTCGTGCCGGGGACATCCTCGTCGGTAAAGTGACACCGAAGGGTGAAACAGAGCTGACGGCAGAAGAGAGACTGCTTCGGGCAATCTTTGGTGAAAAAGCCCGTGAAGTAAGAGATACTTCTTTGAAAGTACCGCATGGCGAATACGGTATCGTTGTGGATGCAAAAGTATTTACAAGAGAAAATGGAGATGAACTCTCACCGGGAGTAAATCAGGCAGTTCGTATTTATATCGCTCAGAAGAGAAAGATTTCTGTCGGTGATAAGATGGCCGGACGTCATGGTAACAAGGGTGTTGTTTCCCGTGTGCTCCCTGTAGAAGATATGCCGTTCCTGCCGAACGGACGTCCGCTTGATATCGTGCTTAACCCTCTGGGTGTGCCGTCACGTATGAATATCGGACAGGTGCTTGAGATTCATCTGTCTTTGGCTGCGAAAGCTCTTGGATTCAATATTTCTACACCGGTCTTCGATGGCGCCAATGAGGTTGATATTATGGATACGCTTGACCTGGCGAATGATTATGTAAACTTGAGCTGGGAAGAGTTTGAAGCAAGACATAAAGAAGAGCTGCTTCCGGAGGTTATGGAATATCTGTATGAGAATAGAGACCACAGAGAACTCTGGAAGGGGGTTCCGCTGTCAAGAGACGGTAAAGTTCGTCTTCGTGACGGACGTACCGGTGAATTCTTTGACAGCCCGGTAACGATCGGACACATGCATTATCTGAAACTGCATCATTTGGTTGATGATAAGATCCATGCGCGTTCAACCGGTCCTTACTCACTGGTAACCCAGCAGCCACTTGGTGGTAAAGCGCAGTTTGGTGGACAGCGTTTCGGAGAAATGGAGGTTTGGGCTCTTGAGGCGTACGGAGCTTCCTACACTCTGCAGGAAATCCTGACAGTAAAATCTGATGACGTTGTAGGACGTGTGAAGACTTATGAAGCAATCATTAAAGGTGAGAATATTCCTGAACCGGGTATTCCGGAATCCTTTAAAGTACTTCTGAAGGAGCTGCAGTCTCTTGGCCTTGACGTACGAGTACTGCGTGATGACAATACAGAAGTTGAGATTATGGAAAGCGTAGATTATGGCGATACAAATCTGAACCACATCATTGAAGGAGACAGACGTTACCGCAATGACGAGGATTTCGGAAAACATGGATACAGCACACAGGAATTTGAAGATGGTGAGCTTGTGGACATTGATGAAGAGCCGGATGACGCTGACTTTGAAGAAGACTTTGAGGAAGAATTTGAAGATTTTGACGATATGGACTTAGAATAGGGAGGATGCCGAAATGACAGAAAATAAAAACGAAGCAACATCTCAGCAGATGACATTCGATGCAATTAAAATTGGTCTGGCATCTCCGGAGAAGATTCTGGAATGGTCACACGGTGAAGTGACAAAACCGGAAACCATTAACTACAGAACTTTAAAACCGGAAAAGGATGGTCTGTACTGTGAGAGAATTTTCGGACCGAGCAAAGACTGGGAATGTCACTGTGGAAAATATAAAAAAATCCGCTACAAAGGTGTTGTCTGTGACCGCTGTGGGGTTGAGGTAACCAAGTCAAGTGTGCGTCGTGAACGTATGGGGCACATTGCACTTGCTGCCCCGGTTTCCCATATCTGGTATTTCAAGGGGATTCCGAGCCGGATGGGACTGATCCTGGATCTGTCCCCGAGAACACTGGAGAAGGTTCTGTATTTTGCTTCTTATATCGTGCTGGATAAAGGAGAGACAGATCTTCAGTACAAGCAGGTTCTTTCTGAAGCTGAGTATCAGGAAGCGAGAGAAACATGGGGCAATAAGTTCCGTGTCGGTATGGGTGCGGAATCTATTAAAGAATTACTGGAAGCAATCGATTTGGACAAAGAATATGCAGAACTTCAGTCAGGACTGGAAGGCGCAACCGGACAGAAGCGTGCAAGAATTGTAAAACGTCTCGAAGTGGTTGAGGCATTTCGTGAATCCGGTAACAGACCGGAGTGGATGGTAATGACTGTAATCCCGGTTATTCCGCCGGATCTGCGTCCGATGGTTCAGCTTGACGGAGGTCGTTTTGCGACATCAGATCTGAATGACCTGTACCGCAGAATTATCAACAGAAATAACCGTCTTAAGAGACTCCTTGAGCTGGGAGCTCCGGACATTATTGTAAGAAACGAAAAGAGAATGCTTCAGGAAGCAGTCGATGCTCTGATCGACAACGGACGCCGCGGACGTCCGGTAACCGGACCTGGTAACCGTGCGCTGAAGTCTCTTTCCGATATGCTGAAAGGTAAATCAGGACGTTTCCGTCAGAACCTTCTGGGAAAACGTGTTGACTATTCAGGACGTTCCGTTATCGTAGTAGGACCGGAACTTAAGATTTACCAGTGTGGTCTTCCGAAAGAAATGGCAATTGAGCTCTTCAAACCATTTGTAATGAAAGAACTGGTTGCAAACGGAACCGCACATAATATTAAAAATGCGAAAAAGATGGTAGAACGCCTTCAGACAGAGGTGTGGGATGTACTGGAAGATGTAATCAAGGAACACCCGGTTATGCTGAACCGTGCCCCCACGCTGCACAGACTTGGTATTCAGGCGTTTGAACCGATTCTTGTAGAAGGTAAAGCAATCAAGCTTCATCCGCTTGTTTGTACAGCATTTAATGCCGATTTCGACGGAGACCAGATGGCTGTCCATCTGCCGCTGTCCGTAGAAGCTCAGGCAGAGTGCCGTTTCCTCCTCCTTTCTCCGAATAACCTGCTGAAACCGTCTGATGGTGGTCCGGTGGCCGTTCCTTCACAGGATATGGTCCTTGGTATTTATTATCTGACGCAGGAAAGACCGGGAGCATTAGGAGAAGGAAAAGCATTTAAGAGCATTAACGAAGCGATTCTTGCATATGAGAATGGAGTAGTTACACTTCATTCCAAAATTAAAGTTCGTGTTACCAAGACTCTTCCGGATGGAACCGAGAAAACAGGAACAGTTGAATCAACATTGGGAAGATTTATTTTCAATGAGATTATTCCGCAGGATCTGGGCTTTGTTGATCGTGAAGTAGAGGGAAATGAACTGCTTCTTGAAGTGGATTTCCATGTCGGCAAAAAACAGCTCAAAAAGATCCTTGAAAAAGTTATTAATACACACGGAGCTTCAAAGACTGCTGAAGTGCTTGACAGTGTAAAAGCAATCGGTTACAAATTCTCTACAAGAGCAGCGATGACTGTATCCATTTCCGATATGACGGTGCCGCCGCAGAAACCGGAATTGATTCAGAGAGCACAGGATACAGTAGATAAGATTACAAAGAACTTCAAACGTGGTCTTATTACAGAAGAAGAACGTTATAAAGAAGTTGTTGAGACATGGAAAGCAACGGATGATGAACTTACAGAGGCACTGCTTTCCGGACTGGATAAATATAATAATATCTTCATGATGGCCGATTCCGGAGCCCGTGGATCAGATAAGCAGATTAAGCAGCTTGCAGGTATGCGCGGACTTATGGCTGATACAACCGGTCGTACGATCGAGTTGCCGATTAAGTCAAACTTCCGTGAAGGTCTGGACGTATTGGAGTACTTCATGTCTGCGCATGGAGCGCGTAAAGGTCTGTCAGATACCGCTCTTCGTACAGCGGACTCTGGATATTTGACCAGACGTCTTGTTGATGTTTCACAGGAACTGATTATCCGTGAAGTGGACTGCGTAGAAAAAGGTGCGGAGATTCCAGGTATGTATGTGCATGCATTCATGGATGGAAATGAAGAGATTGAAAGTCTTCAGGAACGTATTACAGGACGTTATTCCTGCTATACGATTTGTGATAAAGATGGAAATGTGCTTGTAAAAGCAAATCATATGATCACTCCAAAACGTGCAGAGAAGATTATGAAATACGGTGTGGATGAAAATGGAAATTCTCCACTTAAAAAGGTGAAGATCCGTACGATTCTGACCTGTAAATCACATATCGGAATCTGCGCAAAATGTTATGGAGCCAACATGGCAACCGGAGAACCGGTACAGGTTGGTGAGGCTGTCGGTATCATTGCGGCTCAGTCAATCGGAGAGCCAGGTACCCAGCTTACCATGCGTACCTTCCATACCGGTGGTGTGGCCGGTGATGATATCACGCAGGGTCTTCCTCGTGTCGAAGAGCTTTTTGAGGCAAGAAAACCGAAAGGACTTGCGATCATTACAGAATTTGGCGGTGTTGCAACAATCAACGATACAAAGAAGAAACGTGAGATTATTGTGACGAATCAGGAGACGGGTGAGTCGAAAGCTTATTTGATTCCGTATGGTTCACGAATTAAGATTATGGATGGTGCTGTTCTTGAAGCCGGTGACGAGCTGACAGAAGGTAGTATCAATCCGCATGATCTGCTGAAGATTAAGGGACTTCGTGCAGCACAGGATTATATGCTCCAGGAAGTACAGAGAGTATATCGTCTGCAGGGTGTAGAAATCAATGATAAGCATATCGAGGTTATCGTGCGTCAGATGCTTAAGAAGATTCGAGTAGAAGAAAAGGGCGATACAGAGTTCCTCCCGGGTACGATGGTCGACGTACTTGAATTCAACGACGTGAATGAAAAGCTGGAGGCAGAGGGCAAAGAACCGGCAACCGGTGAACAGATCATGCTTGGTATTACCAAGGCATCGCTTGCTACCGAGTCCTTCTTGTCTGCTGCGTCCTTCCAGGAGACAACGAAAGTTCTGACGGAAGCTGCTATTAAGGGTAAGGTGGATCATTTGATCGGCCTTAAGGAAAATGTTCTTATCGGTAAGCTTATTCCGGCAGGAACCGGTATGAAGAAATATCGGGATGTTCGTTTGAACACAGAACTGGCGATGGAAGATGAAATTGTTCTCGATGATTTTGATGATGCGGAAGAAGGCGAAATGGTTGAAGCACCAGAACTAAATGCAGAAAATGATGCTGCTAATGTCGAAGAAACTGCGGATACAGAGACCGAATTTGCTGAAATAACAGAAGAATAGGCTCATTATTTCATGTGAAATTGACAGGGGATAGTATGTGAAAATACTATGCCCTGTTATTATTTTCGGGTTTATGAATTTATTATACATTCTTATAGATTTCATTTTAATATTGCAAATTTGAAAAAAATCAGCTATCATTAACGACATATTCAAAATTACTTTGCAAAAATGAGGTGGGAAGATGTTGGATATACGCCATCTTGGGGAGAGAATCAGAGAAAACAGGAAGAAAAAGATGATGACAATTAAAAGCCTTTCGGAGTATACCGGATTGTCAGTAGGGTATCTGAGCATGCTGGAACAGAATAAGACGACTCCTACAATCGATAACCTTGCCAGGATTTGTGAATCGCTGGAAATCAGTATCGTTGACATTCTTGAGTCTGAATGTGAGGCGAAAACAATCATTCGCAAGGAAGAACTCACGGAGGCAAGTTATCCGGATGAGAACTTAGTTGTTAATATAGCAGATTTCAGACGTTCCAACTATGTTTATGAATATATTACGATACAGCCAGGGGAACCGCCTAAAAAAAAGGAATATCGTCACAATCGTGACGAAATGTGCACGGTGATATCCGGATGTCTGAACTTGATTATCGAAGGAAGAGAATACACATTGCATGAGCGGGATTCGGCATATATCAAAGAGGGAGAACGTCATTGTATATACAACACCGGTGAAAAAGAGTCGGTCAGTCTTTGGGTATACCATAGAAAATAGTTGAGTTTAAGTGGATTAAAGTAAAAAAGGATATTGTGAAAAAAATAGCAAAATTCATATTTCCCTTGACACAAGGTGAAATAAAGGATATAATAGAAAAATCATATTGATGAAGAAAAAATCATCTTCGTGAAAATGATAAATGAGAATCTGCAATACTAGAAACAGATGGTTGGCTTCCGGTTTCACGTAACCTTCTGCTTAGTCAAGCGTGAAAGAAAGGGTTTTCAATACAATTTCATAAGCGGACGTCATAGCGTGAAACTATGACTTGGGAAGACAAGGACGTCATGATGAAAATCATGGCGCTTTTTTATTATCAAAATAGACTACGTTCTAGTATGTGGTATAGAAATTGGGGGATTGCAATGAGTAAGATTGAACAACTGAGAGAGTACATGGAGAAGGAAGGTTTGGATGGTTTTTATGTGGCGAAGCCGGCTAACGTGAGAGCGGTCAGTGCATATACAGGAGAGGATTCTTTTCTTTTTATTACGAAAAGTAAACAGTACTTTCTTACAGATCCGCGGTATACTGAACAGGCATCATATGAATGCCCGGAGTATGAAATCAGGAATTGGCGAAGCACAAGGAGCCGCAGCATAGGGGAAGCAGTTGCGTTATGTGCTGAAGAAGAAAAAGTTGAAAGAATAGGATTTGAACAGGATTATCTCACATTTGGAGCATGGAAATCCATGCAGGATGCCATGAAAGTTGAGCTGGTTCCCACTCTTAACGTAATAGAAGAACTTCGTGCGGTGAAGACGCCTGAAGAGATTAAGAACCTGACAGTGGCATGTGATATTGCATCCAGAGCATTTGAAAAAATCTTGAAAGACGTGCGTGTGGGTGTAACTGAGAAAGAACTTGCATCAAAGCTTGCCCATTACATGGTAATGGAAGGAGCTGATACCAAGCCTTACGGAGGAATTCTTATATCAGGAGCGAGAACATCGCTTCTCCATGGAATTCCGAGTAATAAGGCAATCGAATATGGCGACTTTGTATTGATGGATTATGGATGCCAGTACAAAGGATATTTGTCAGATATGACAAGAACCGTTGTTGTAGGGAAAGCGGATGAAAAACAAAAAGAAGTATACAATCTCTGCAGACGGATGACAGAAGAAACAGAAGCTTCTGTCAAAGCGGGAGTGACGGGCACATCCTGTTATGAAGCGTCACTCAAAGCAATTGAAGGGACCGAATATTTCCAGTATCACTATACGGGAATCGGTCATGGAGTAGGGCTGTTCGTACATGAGCTTCCGAATATTGGAGCAAATTGTGGGAATATTCTTCCGGAGAACAGCGTGATGACGGTAGAACCAGGACTTTATATTCCAGGCTGGGGCGGTGTCCGGATCGAAGATCAGGGTATTGTCACAAAAGACGGATATGAAAACCTGATAAGTGCTACACATGAGCTAATAGAACTTTAAATGAAGGAGGAAAAGTTATGAAAAAGAGATTATTAGCAGCATTACTTTCTGCAGCTATGGTAGTTACCATGTTTGCAGGCTGCGGTACACCTGGATCAAAGAAATCCGATGACAGCAGTGAAACAGAAGGTACAGGTAAGAAAAGAGTTACATATACTCTGCGTGAAGACATTCCGTCAGCAGATCCGCAGAATAGTAACTCCATTTCTTCCGCATCAGCAAATATCCATATGCTGGCTTGCCTTACAAGAAATGTAGAAGGAGAAGTGAGAGGAGACGCAGCAGAAAGCTGGGAAGTTTCTGATGACGGACTTGTTTACACCTTCCATCTTCGCGATGGCCTGAAATGGAGTGACGGTGTGGATGTAACTGCAGATGATTATGTTTACGGTATGCAGAGACTGATGGATCCGGCAGAAGCTTGTGACTATGCATTTATCGGTTACATCCTGAAAAACGGTGCAGCTGTAAATAATGGTGAAGTTTCTGTTGAAGAACTGGGTGTTAAGGCACTTGATGACAAGACTGTAGAAATTACTCTGGAACATCCGGCGGTATATTTCGAATCAATGGCATCTATGTGTGCACTTGGACCAGCAAGAAGAGACCTTGTAGAAAAATATGGAAAAGAATATGCAGCAGATCCTGAAAAAGCAGCATATAATGGACCGTTCACGATGACTGAGTGGAAACATGGTGATCAGCTTGTTATGACAAAGAATCCGGATTATTGGGATGCCGACAGTGTAAAACTTGACGAAATCTGCATCAAGACAGTCGCTGATGCTAAGACAGCAGTTGCTATGTGGGAGAATGGCGAAGTTGATATTACAATTGTTCCTACAGAAATGACAGAACAGTATGCAGATGATTCAGAATTCTACTTCACAGGTGCGGATGATTACATCATGCTGAACCAGAGTGAAGGCAAGCTTCTTGCAAATAAGAACTTAAGATTTGCTCTTAACTATGCAATCAATCGTTCTGAATACAATACGCTTGTTAATAATGATGTTTACGAACCGGCACAGAGACTTGTTCTTCCGAACGTAACAGCAGCGGATTCTACATATGGTGAGAGATATCCATATGAACCATTCCCGCTTGAAAATGATGATGCAAAAGCAAAAGAATATCTTGCAGCAGCTATGTCTGAACTGGGCGTAAGCAATGCAGCAGATATCAAGCTTGAACTACTTACAACTGATACAGAAGGTGCTAAAAAGCAGGCAGAAGTTCTTCAGGAACAGTTCCAGAAGAACCTTGGAATCACAGTAGAAATCAAACAGGTTACTTACAAACAGAGACTTGAAATGGAACAGACTAAAGAATATGATATGGTAGTTACGGGATGGGTACCGGATTACTCAGATGCTTATTCTTACCTGGAACTCTGGATCAGCGATGGACAGTACAACCATTCAGGATATAACAATCCTAGATATGATGAACTGCTGGAAGCTTCTCAGTTTGAGACAGACGCTGCAAAGAGACAGGATATGTTGTTCGAAGCAGAGCAGATCTTCCTCGGAGAAGATTCAGCACTTGTTCCTCTGCAGCTCCGTCGTGATCAGTATCTTGTAAATCCGAAGCTTGAAAACTTCAATGTTTACTTTGTAGGATATGACTTCAACCTGGTATATGCAGATCTTGCAGAATAAAATATTATATAATATTTTAGTCAGAGAGGACAGTTTGTCCTCTCTGACTAAGTAATAAAACTTGTTGGGAGGGAAAAAGTATAGTTTCCCTTCCTCTTTAACGGTTTTGATTATCCGGAGGGGCATGTGGTGTGGGATAATCAAAACCGTTAAGGAAACGGGCTGAAGAAAGGAGAAGCACAAATGGCAAAATATATTGCAAAGCGAGTTTTACTTGCAATCGTCACATTGTTTGTTCTGACAAGTGTAGTGTTTGTTCTTGTACGTTTGATGCCGGGTGATCCATTTTCAAGTGATAAAATGACACCGGAAATCCGCGCGAATCTGGAAGCGTATTATGGTATGGACAAACCGTTGCCGGTTCAATACATAACTTATATGAAGAATGTACTTCACGGAGATTTGGGATATTCCATGAAGTATGAAGGAAGAACTGTTAATCAGATTATTGCGGAATCTTTCCCGTATTCTGCAGACCTTGGTATCCGTTCCCTTTGCTTCGCATTGTTCTTCGGACTGATCCTTGGAATAATTGCAGCGCTGAATCGTGGGAAAAAGCTTGATTTTTTCTGTATTTTGATTGCGATTATCGGTACATCCATGCCGGACTTTATTATGGGATCTGTATTGCAGTATTTCTTCGGAATCAAATGGAAGATTCTTCCGGTTGCGCAGTATACAAGCTTTAAACACACGATTCTTCCATCGATTGCTGTTGGATTCTATACACTGGCTTCTGTATCTCGTTTAATGCGTTCGAGTATGCTGGAAGTTGTTACGTCTGATTACACAAAGACAGCTAAGGCAAAAGGGCTTTCTGATTTACGAATTACGATAAAACATCAGATCAGAAATGCGATTACTCCGATTATTACGATTATGGGACCGACAGTTGCCTCTGTACTTACCGGTACTTTCGTAATCGAAGCCTTATTTGCAATTCCTGGAATGGGAAAACATTATGTAGACAGTATCAATATGAATGACTATACACTTGTGCTTGGAATGACGATCTTCTATGGAGCATTCTTGATTATCGCTATTTTAGTAGTAGATATTCTGTATGGTATCGTTGATCCGAGAATTCGTCTCAGCGGTAAAAAAAGGTAGGTGACAGGAAATGGCAGAGATAACAAGAGATAAATTTAAAGTAGTAGGTAAAAATATTCAGAGCATGGAGTCCATTTCACGTCCGAATATCGGTTACTGGCAGGATGCGTGGAGACGAATTCGCAAAAATAAGGTTGCATTCTTTTCCTTGTGTTTGATCGGATTTTATGTACTTATGGCAATCTTTGCTCCGATGCTGAGCAGATATGATTTTTCAACACAAAGTGTTGCCGAGATGAATCAGAGCTTTTCTGCAAATCACTGGTTTGGTACAGACTCTCTTGGACGAGACCTCTGGGTTCGTGCCTGGAAAGGTGCAAGGGTATCCCTTACAATTGGGTTTGCAGCAAGTATTATTAATGCTTGTACAGGTTCACTCCTTGGAGGTATCTCCGGCTTCTATGGAGGAAAAGTGGATATGATCATCCAGCGAATCGTAGATGTACTTTATGGTATTCCGAGCATGATCGTTACGATTCTGCTGATGGTTGTTATTGGTAATGGTGTCCACTGTCTGATCCTTGCGATGTGCTGCGTAGGATGGATCGGGAGCTGCCGTTTCGTTCGAGGAGAAGTGCTGAAACTTCGTGAATCGGATTTCGTGGCTGCTGCAAGAATTCTTGGTGTGCCTGACATTGTTATAATTGTAAAACATATTCTGCCGAATATCATGGGACTTATCATTACGAACCTTACCATGGCAATTCCGGGAGCAATTTTCCAGGAGGCATTCCTGAGCTATATCGGTCTTGGTATTAAGCCGCCGAACTGTAGCTGGGGTGTTCTGGCGAAAGATGGTATTGCGCAACTGAGAATTCATCCGTATCAGGTAGTTGTTCCGGCATTTTTGATCTGTACAACAATGCTTGCACTTAACCTGTTAGGTGATGGCCTTCGCGATGCGTTCGACCCGAAACTTAGAGGAACTGAGTAAGAAAGGAGTAGGAAGAGATGGAAAATTTATTAGAAGTAAAAAATCTGACATTCTCCTTTCGTACATACGGAGGAGTAGTAAAAGCAGTACGGGATGTAAGCTTTGAAGTGCGTCCGGGAGAAATCCTTGGAATCGTTGGAGAATCAGGATGTGGGAAGAGCGTTACTTCGTCATGTATTATGAGACTGAATCCGGAACCACCGGGATTCTTTGAGGGTGGAGAGATCCTTTATAAAGGGAAAGATATTCTGAAAATGAATAAAAAGGAACTGCGCCAGATTCGCGGTACAGAGATTGGATTTATTTTCCAGGACCCAATGACTTCTTTGAATCCGACGATGAGAATCGGTAAACAGATTGAAGAAGTATTTGTCAATAAGAAAGGCATGAGTGCTGCAGAAAAAAAACAAAAAGCGCTTGAGATTCTGAAACTAGTTGGTATTTCTGATGGGGAGAAGAGATATAGACAGTATCCGCATGAACTTTCAGGTGGTATGAAGCAGCGTGTTATGATCGCAATTGCGCTGGTAGGAAGTCCGAGTATTGTAATTGCAGACGAACCGACCACATCACTGGATGTTACGATTGAAGCACAGATCCTTGAACTGCTTAAGAATCTTCAGAAGACATTGGGAACCTCTATTATTCTGATAACACATGACCTTGGCGTTATTGCAAAACTTTGTGATCGTGTTCTTGTTATGTATGGAGGAAAAATTGTAGAGCGAGGTACTGCTGAAGAAATCTTTTATGACACGGCGCATCCGTATACCAAGGGACTTATGCAGTCTATTGCTAGATTGGATACAGCAAAAGGTGAAAAACTGAAACCGATCGAAGGAACTCCCCCAGATCTATTCAGCCCACCGGTAGGATGTCCATTTGCCGCACGTTGCGAATATTGCATGGATATCTGTAATGAGATGCCTCCGGAAACATATGATTTGTCCGGTGAGCACGAGACCTGCTGCTGGCTGCAGCATGAATTTGCACCGGACAGTGATTTGAGAAAAGTTCCGGCTGAGAAAGGAGAGGTGGAATAATGGAAAATAAAGAATTAAAGCAGCCTCTCGTACAGGTGAAAAATTTATGTAAGTATTTCCAGCTTAACAGAAAAGCAACACTGAAAGCAGTAGATGATGTCAGCTTTGATATTTATAAAGGGGAAACGGTCAGTCTTGTTGGAGAGTCCGGGTGTGGAAAATCAACGACAGGTCGCTGTATGATTCGTCTGTATGACCTTACAAGCGGTCAGGTATTGTATGATGGAAAAGATATTTCTAAATTAAATAAAACTGAGCAGAAAGAGTTCTGCAAAAAAGTACAGATGATTTTCCAGAATCCATATTCTTCATTGAATCCGAGAATGACGGTGAAAGAGATTGTTGGAGAAGGGCTGAAGCAGCATGGAATGTCTGCGAAGGAAGTCGATGAAAAAGTTGAACAGCTGTTGAAAACAGTCGGTCTTAATAAAGATCATATGTCTCGTTTTCCGCATGAATTTTCTGGCGGACAAAGACAGCGTATCGGTATTGCGAGAGCACTTTCTGTAGATCCTGAATTCATTATCTGTGACGAACCGATTTCGGCCCTTGATGTATCTATTCAGGCACAGGTGATCAACATGCTAAAAAATCTGCAGGAAACAATGGGACTGACCTATTTGTTTATTGCTCATGATTTGAGTGTTGTAAAATATATTTCGGATCGTGTGGTAGTTATGTATCTGGGGACGATCGTTGAGACGGCCGAGACGGAGGAGCTCTATTCGAACCCGACACATCCTTATACAAAGGCTCTTCTGTCTGCAATTCCGGAAGCAGATCCGAAAAAAGCAAAAGCAAATGAGCGTATTCCGATAAAAGGCGAGATTCCAAGTCCGATCAATCCGAAGAACTGTTGCCGATTTGCTGAAAGATGCCAGTATGCAACAGAACGCTGTTTTAATGAAATGCCACAGTTACATGAAATCAAACCCGGACATAAGGTTGCATGTCATCTTACAGAGAATATGTAAAGAAAATAGAAGGAAGTCTTTCGAATCTGAAAGGCTTCTTTTTATTGCCTTTCAGATATCAAAAAGGTCGGGAGGGACTTTTTGGTCGATTTTGCCTTTGTTGACAGAAATACGGAAAGAGCATATAATTGATTCAATTGAAAAAATATATATCAAATGATGTATAAACAGGAGGAATAAAATGGATACAAATAAACTGAATCGTATTCTTGATTTAATGAAAGAACAAGAAGTACCGCAGATGATTATTTCTGATCCTATGGCAATTTTTTATTTGACAGGGAAGAAGATCGTTCCGGGGGAAAGATTACTCGCATTATATTTAAATATTAACGGCGGGCATAAACTGGTAGTCAATAAGTTGTTTCCACAGGAAAAAGACCTTGGTGTTGAACTTGTATGGTACGATGATATTGAGGATGGAGTAGAAATCTTAAGTAGATTTGTTGAAAAAGGCAAAACAATCGGAGTTGACAAGACATGGCCTGCAAAATTTCTTCTCAGACTGCAGGAATTGGAACCGGAAAGTAAGTTTGTTAATGGCTCTCTCATTGTAGATGCAATCAGAAAGGTGAAGAATGACGATGAAAAACAACTGTTAAGGGAAGCATCACTTGCAAATGATAGAGTAATGGAAGAACTTATTCCATTGACGGCCAAAGGATATACCGAAGTGGAATTAAACAGGATCGTGCGTGGCTTATATGAGAAATCAGGACATTCGGGAGTTTCTTTTGATCCAATAACGGCTTATGGTAAATCCGGAGCTGATCCGCATCATGTAACAGATGGATCAAAGGGTAAAAGAGGAGACAGTGTTGTCCTTGATATCGGCGGTATTTTGAATGATTATTGCTCTGATATGACAAGAACTGTTTTCCTTGGTGAGGTTTCGGACAAAGCGCGTGAGGTTTACGAGATTGTAAAAGAAGCACAGCAGAGAGGAATTGAGGCTGCAAAACCTGGAAATCGCTGGTGTGATGTTGATTTTGCCTGCCGTAATTATATAGAAGAAAAAGGATATGGGGCATATTTTACACATCGTACAGGCCATTCCATTGGACTTGAAGATCACGAATATGGGGATGTCTCAGCAGTCAATGAAGAAATAATCAAACCGGGGCAGTGCTTTTCGATTGAGCCGGGAATCTATCTTATGGAAGAGGGGATCGGTGTTCGAATAGAGGACCTTGTACTGATTACGGAGGACGGATGTGAAGTTCTGAATAAGTTTCCAAAAGATCTGATTGTGGTACCTATGGAATAGTGGATGAGAACACCGGTTCGTATTTCATGAATTTTTAAGATTTGACAGTGACTGAATGGACTGAAAGCGGTTGACAATAGATATAAAAACCGTTATGATATACAATTGTAATTGTAAATTTTACGTTAAAGGACGTAATAGAATTGTAACAAAGTCTAGGGGCGGTCAACTGGGAAGCAGGCAGCGTGGAATTATGCGCCCGGCATAAGATGAATGAAAGAGAGAGGACATGGGCCAGAAAAGAAATAGAGCAGGAAATAACAGCCAAAATCGAAATGAACGGAACATTAGCAACAGCCGCGAAGTGAGCAGACGGACTAAGGGGAAAAACCGGTATTCTTTTGAAGAAGACAGAAGAACAACGGCCAGATATTACGATGATGATGGATATTACCAGACTGAGCCTAAGAGAAGGAAAAAATCAGCATCCGCAAAGAACAGGGATGATTATACAAAGAAATCTAAAAACCGAAGTTCCGAATACGGCAGCAAAGGCAGAAAAAGGAAAAGACGTGGAAGAAGAAAGAATGTGGTCAGTAAGACGATCGGTATCATCTTGGCAATCATTCAATTTGTTTTATCAGTAGTCCTTACGGTAAATGTTTTGTTCTTTGATATGCTGACGGTTACCTATATCATGGTTCTGGCCGGTGTACTGCTTATTTTACTCGGAATAACACTATTGTCTCAGATAGGGGCAAAAGGAAAGGGAATCGGAGGAAAAATCTTCTGTATCTTGTTGTGTATCATTCTTGCGATGGGATCTTTCTATATAGGTAAAATAAATAATGCATTTCAGAAGATAACCGGAAGCAACACGATGACAAGTTCCATGGTTGTCGCAGTAAGACAGGATGACAGTGCGCAGAAACTTGTGGATACGTCTGATTATACATACGGTGTACAGTATGCCACAAATGCAGATCAAACAAAGTCGACGGTCAAACAGATTGAAAAAGAAATAGGTAATGAGATCACGGTTCGAGAATATGCCGGCATGATTGAAGCGGCACAGGCATTGCTCTCAGGAGAAGTGGATGCGCTGGTTTATAATTCCGGTCAGACGGGGATTATCAAAGATCAGATCCCTGACTTTGAAAATGAGGTCAGAGTGATTTATAAGCACAGCATTGTTGTGCAGATAGAAAATACAGCAGCTGATGCCAGCGTGACAGAACCGTTTGCGGTATATCTGAGCGGAATGGATACTTATAATGATATCACTTCCGGAGACCGGAGCGATGTAAATATTATTGCAGTCGTGAATCCAAAGAGCCACCAGATTCTTTTGGTTACGACACCGAGAGATTATTATGTCCCGATTCCGGGAATCTCAAATGGCCAGGAAGATAAGCTGACGCATGCAGGAATTTATGGTATTGAAGCATCTATGGATACCTTGGAAGAACTATATGAGATGGATATTCCATTCTTTGGAAGGGTAAACTTTACATCTATGATCAATATCGTTGATGCATTAGGCGGATTGGATGTGGAATCAGATGAAGAGTTTGATACGGGTGAAGAATCTGGAAAAGTAGTTCATATTAATGAGGGAATGAATCATCTGAACGGCAGAGAAACACTGGCGTTCTGTCGTGAACGTCATGCTCTTGCCGATGGGGATAATGCTCGCGGAAGACATCAGCAGGCTGTTATTACTGCAATCATTAAAAAGATGATGTCTCCGTCCATGTTAAGAGGTGCTTCCGATATTATTGCAAGTGTGAGTGACGGCGTTGATACGAATTTCAGTATGAATCAGATCCAGTCTTTGATTAAGACACAGCTTCGAACGAACGCAGAGTGGAATATTTATTCTGTTTCAGCCGAAGGTGTTGGTGATAAGCAATATTGTTATTCTTCCGGAGATGCATTATTGTATGTATGTATCCCGGACGAAACATCCGTTTCAAATATTATTGATCTGGTCAACCGTGTTGAAGCGGGCGATGTGCTTGAAGAATCAACTGTCGTTGGACAATAGAATATATAATATACAAAGAAAAAGGCATTTACTGGAAAATATTCGTCAAAATATTTCCGGTAAATGCCTTGACTTTTCTTGCGGTATATAATACAATAACCTAGCGTGCAAAGAAACGTGCGGTTATTTTTGTGCGCATTTAAACAGACAATGTTTAAAACGTAACCAATTATTACATCATAGGAGGTGAAAGAGATGCCAACATTTAACCAGTTAGTAAGAAAAGGTCGTCAGACAGCTGTTAAGAAATCTACCGCTCCGGCTCTCCAGAAAGGATACAACTCTCTGAGAAAGAAAGCTACGGATACATCTGCACCGCAGAAGAGAGGTGTTTGTACAGCAGTTAAGACAGCTACACCGAAAAAGCCGAACTCAGCTCTTAGAAAAATTGCCAGAGTACGTCTTTCTAACGGAATCGAAGTAACAAGCTACATTCCAGGAGAAGGACACAACCTTCAGGAACATAGCGTTGTTCTGATTCGTGGTGGTCGTGTTAAGGACTTACCAGGTACAAGATACCATATCGTTCGTGGAACACTTGATACAGCAGGTGTTGCAAAGAGACGTCAGGCTCGTTCTAAATACGGAGCTAAGAGACCAAAAGACGCTAAGAAATAATAACGAAACAACAAAGTTATCGTATCACAAACAGAACTATGAGGATTATAGTTGGTTGCGGGTTTAATCCAGATAAATGCCCATCTCTGGCATCAGGATGTCCCGTGAGCTGATGACACATAGAGAGACACATGTGAGTACCGATGAATTATTCAAGCAGGGCCAGAAGGCTTTGCCAATATGTATAAGGAGGGAAGGACCGTGCCACGTAAAGGACATACTCAAAAAAGAGACGTATTAGCGGATCCGTTATACAATAACAAAGTTGTTACAAAACTTATCAACAACATCATGTTAGATGGTAAGAAAGGTGTAGCACAGAAGATTGTATACGGAGCATTTGAAAGAGTTGCAGCAAAGGCTGATAAGCCGGCTATCGAAGTGTTCGAAGAAGCAATGAACAACATCATGCCAGTACTTGAAGTAAAGGCAAGACGTATCGGTGGTGCAACATACCAGGTACCAATTGAAGTAAGAGCAGACAGAAGACAGGCTCTTGCACTTCGTTGGCTTACATTGTATTCTCGTAAAAGAGGAGAGAAGACAATGGAAGAAAGACTGGCAAATGAAATTCTTGATGCAGCAAACAACACTGGTGCATCTGTAAAGAAAAAAGAAGATATGCACAAGATGGCAGAAGCAAACAAAGCATTTGCTCATTACCGTTTCTAAAACTGGGACATATTATAAAATGTTCCGGAAACAAGATGCAGAAGATCGTCTCACAGTGCCTGCATTATGCTGCGCATAGAGACGAATCTGCGCGACAAATATTAGGAGGACAAAATCTTGGCTGGAAGAGAATATCCATTAGAGAGAACCAGAAATATCGGTATTATGGCACATATTGATGCTGGTAAGACAACTCTTACAGAGCGTATCTTATATTATACCGGTGTTAACTATAAGATTGGTGATACTCATGAAGGAACTGCTACCATGGACTGGATGGAACAGGAGCAGGAAAGAGGTATCACAATTACTTCAGCAGCTACGACATGTCATTGGACTTTGGAAGACCATACAAAGCCGAAAAAAGGTGCTCTCGAACATCGTATCAACATCATTGATACTCCGGGACACGTTGACTTTACCGTAGAAGTTGAACGTTCACTTCGTGTACTTGATGGTGCCGTAGGTGTATTCTGTGCTAAGGGTGGTGTTGAACCTCAGTCAGAAAACGTATGGCGTCAGGCAGACACATACAATGTACCGAGAATGGCTTTCATCAATAAGATGGACATTTTAGGTGCAGATTTCTACAATGCAGTAGAACAGATTAAGACAAGATTAGGTAAGAACGCAATCGTTCTTCAGCTTCCAATCGGTAAGGAAGATGATTTCAAAGGAATCATTGATCTTATGGAAATGGAAGCATATATCTACAATGATGATAAGGGAGATGACATTACAGTTTGTGAGATCCCGGAAGATATGAAGGATGATGCAGAGCTTTATCACCAGGAATTAGTCGAAAAGATCTGTGAATTAGATGATGATCTGATGATGATGTATCTGGAAGATGAAATTCCGTCAAATGATGAACTGAAAGCAGTTTTAAGAAAAGCTACATGCGAGTGTACAGCTGTACCTGTTTGCTGTGGTTCTGCTTACAGAAATAAAGGTGTTCAGAAACTTCTGGATGCAATTATTGAATATATGCCGGCTCCGACTGATATTCCGGCTATTAAGGGTGTGGATGAAGACGGAAATGAAGTTGAAAGACATTCATCCGATGAAGAGCCGTTCTCAGCTCTGGCGTTCAAGATTATGACTGACCCGTTCGTAGGTAAACTGGCGTACTTCCGTGTTTACTCAGGAACAATGAATTCTGGATCTTATGTGCTGAATGCAACAAAAGGAAAGAAAGAACGTGTTGGACGTATCCTTCAGATGCATGCAAATAAGAGACAGGAATTAGATAAGGTTTATTCAGGAGATATTGCTGCTGCAATCGGATTTAAGTTCACCACTACCGGTGATACAATCTGTGATGAACAGCATCCGGTTATTCTTGAATCCATGGAATTCCCGGAACCGGTTATCGAGCTTGCTATTGAGCCGAAGACCAAAGCTTCTCAGGGTAAACTTGGTGAATCACTTGCAAAACTTGCAGAAGAAGACCCGACCTTCCGTGCTCATACAGATCAGGAAACAGGTCAGACCATCATCGCAGGTATGGGTGAGCTTCATCTGGAAATTATCGTAGACAGACTTCTTCGTGAATTTAAGGTAGAAGCGAATGTTGGTGCACCTCAGGTTGCATACAAAGAAGCATTTACCAAGGCAGTTGACGTTGACAGCAAATATGCTAAGCAGTCCGGTGGTCGTGGACAGTACGGACATTGTAAAGTTAAGTTTGAACCAATGGATGCTAACGGAGAAGAGACATACAAGTTTGAATCTACCGTTGTCGGTGGCGCAATTCCGAAGGAATATATCCCGGCTGTAGGTGAAGGTATCGAAGAAGCTATGAAGGCTGGTATTCTTGGTGGATTCCCGGTTGTTGGTATTCATGCTAACGTTTATGACGGATCTTACCATGAAGTTGACTCTTCTGAAATGGCATTCCACATTGCAGGTTCCCTTGCATTTAAGGATGCGATGAAGAAAGCTGAGCCTGTACTTCTTGAGCCTATCATGAAGGTAGAAGTAACCATGCCTGAAGAATACATGGGCGATGTAATCGGTGATATCAACTCTCGCCGTGGACGTATCGAAGGTATGGATGACCTTGGCGGAGGAAAGATCGTAAGAGGTTATGTACCGCTTTCTGAAATGTTCGGATACTCTACAGACCTTCGTTCGAGAACACAGGGACGTGGAAACTACTCAATGTTCTTTGAAAAATACGAACCGGTTCCGAAGTCTGTACAGGAAAAGGTATTATCTAACAAAAACGCATAAAAAATGCGAAAAAGGCTTGAAAAACTGTATTATTTGAAATATAATCAGAATTAGCCGAGTTAAAACATCGAAACTAAAAATGCCCAAAGTGGGTGCTATATTTAAGGAGGATATTCAAAATGGCAAAGGCTAAATTTGAAAGAACAAAACCGCATTGTAATATCGGTACCATCGGACACGTTGACCATGGTAAAACAACTTTAACAGCTGCTATCACAAAAACTCTTTCTCAGAGAGTACCTGGTAACGCTGCAGTAGATTTCGAAAACATTGACAAAGCTCCGGAAGAAAGAGAACGTGGTATCACAATCTCTACAGCTCACGTTGAGTATGAGACAGAAAAACGTCACTACGCTCACGTAGACTGCCCGGGACATGCTGACTACGTTAAGAACATGATCACTGGTGCTGCTCAGATGGATGGTGCTATCCTCGTTGTAGCTGCTACTGATGGTGTTATGGCTCAGACAAGAGAGCACATCCTGCTTTCTCGTCAGGTAGGCGTTCCTTACATCGTTGTATTCATGAACAAATGTGATATGGTAGATGATGAAGAACTTCTTGAATTAGTAGAAATGGAAATTCGTGAACTTCTTGATGAATACGAATTCCCGGGAGATGACACTCCGATTATCCAGGGATCAGCTCTGAAAGCTCTTGAAGATCCGTCAGGAGAATGGGGAGACAAGATCATGGAACTTATGGATGCAGTAGATTCATACATTCCGGATCCAGAACGTGCAACAGACAAACCATTCCTTATGCCTGTAGAAGACGTATTCTCTATCACAGGACGTGGAACAGTTGCTACTGGTAGAGTAGAACGTGGTGTTCTTCATGTTTCTGATGAAGTAGAAATCGTTGGTATCAAAGAAGAAAACCGTAAAGTAGTTGTAACAGGTGTTGAAATGTTCCGTAAACTTCTTGATGAAGCTCAGGCTGGTGACAACATCGGTGCACTTCTTCGTGGTGTTCAGAGAAACGAAATCGAAAGAGGACAGTGTCTGTGTAAACCAGGTTCAGTAAAATGCCACCACAAATTTACTTCTCAGGTTTACGTATTAACAAAAGATGAAGGTGGACGTCATACTCCATTCTTTAACAACTATCGTCCACAGTTCTACTTCAGAACAACAGACGTAACTGGTGTCTGCGAACTTCCAGAAGGAACAGAAATGTGTATGCCTGGTGACCACGTAGAAATGACATGTGAACTGATCCATCCAGTAGCTATGGAGCAGGGACTTCGTTTCGCTATCCGTGAAGGCGGACGTACAGTAGGTTCTGGTGTAGTTAAAGAAATCATCGAATAATTTCTTTGAATTAACATTATTGCAAAATATAAATCCCGGGAAACTTTAGTTTCCCGGGATTTTGGTATCAAAAACATATCTTATGTATCAAAATTAAAAAATCTCTTATCAACCCTTACTATATATCTTCAGAAGAATATGTAAAAAGATGGGAACAAGTGACGTATGAGAAAAAAGCATTTGCAGAAGGGACAGTTGAAACAAAGGCATTGCCAATTAATATTGGCTTAATTGATACATTAATTAAAGAATATTTGATTTGATATAAGATATTATTCTGTGTAGAAAGCATGCCAGAAATAAGTTTTCTAATATACCAAAAGCATGCCGGAGATAAGTTTTCCAATACATCAAAAGCGGGCCGTTAAAAAAGAGAAGATATATATCTTCCCCTTTAACGTATTATACATACAAAAAATATATCTCTTTTATCCCTGATAAGGATTCACATGCACCATAATATGCTTTACCTTCGGAAATTCATTTTCAATAGCATCATGTGCTTTCTCAGCAATCTCATGTGCCTCATTCAGTGAGAGGTTTCCGTCAGCACTGATTTCAATATCAACATAGATCTTATTGCCAAATACGCGGGTCTGAAGGAAATCAATACCCATTACACCGGTTTGAGATTCTGCGAGGCGTCTAATGGCATTTTCTGTATCAATATCACAAGAATGATCTACCATTTTATCTATTGCATCCTTGAAAATATCCAAAGCTGCTTTCGCAATAAAGAAACAGATGATCAGGCTCGCAATCGGATCAAGAATAGGAAATCCCATGCGGGCCCCTGCAATACCGATCAAAGCACCTATGGAAGAGAGTGCGTCGCTTCTGTGATGCCAGGCGTCGGCCATTAGTGCACTGGAATCGATTCGTTTGGCATTGATTCGAGTATACCAGTACATGGCTTCCTTCGTGACGATGGAGATCAAAGCAGCTATAAGTGCAAGCTGTCCGGGGATGGCGAGAGATTCATAATTTCCACCCATAATATTCTGAAGAGCCTCTGCTCCTATTGCGAGTCCGGTGAATAGAAGCACCACGGACAGTATAATGGCAGCGACGCATTCGAAGCGCTCATGACCATAAGGATGTTCTTTGTCGGAATCTCTGGCGGATAATTTCACTCCTATAATTACGATAATGCTGCTGAACACATCGGAAGCCGAGTGAATTGCATCGCTGACCATCGCGCCGGAATGTGCAAGGATACCTGCCAGAAGCTTAAAAGCCGAGAGGATAAAATTGCCGATAATACTTACCATAGTTACCTTTGTCGCGACTGCTTCGAAATAATCAGAAGAAGACGGCTCGGAAAGATTTGTGTTGTTTGTTCCCATAAAAGTTACCTCCTGTTAATAAAGTATGATAGCTCTATGTCACTTGCTTGATTGTCGAAAGGGTGTTTCTTCGTATATGAAGTGGGGAGAAAATGAGATGTCATAGAAAAAATATGACCATGTAATAAAAAAACACCCACGAACCCAGTAAAAGCAACTACTGTCCCGCGGATGCGTTATCCACTGCCACTTATGTGACCCGGCTCCCTTGGCATATGCCACGGCCTGCTCAGTTTGTACTGTAGATTAATATGCAGTGCAAAGAGTATTGAAGATAATATAGCAAAATATAGGAGAATTGTCAAGCAAAAAACGTGTATATACTTGAACTGCTAAATTTTTTATAATACAATCAATTGTATTAAGCATTTAATAATCACGGGAGTATAGTAAGAACGATGATACATTTGTATTTGGCAGACATAGAGGATCTGGAGAAGATAAATGATATAGAAGGTGCGCTGAAACTTTTGACGGAGGAACGCAGAAGAAAGTACCTAAAACTCAGAAATGAAAAGGCGAGGAGAGAATGCCTGGCTGCCGGGCTCCTTTTAAGAAAGGTGCTCGAAATACATGGAGTGGATTTGAAAACGGTGCATACAAATGATGACGGGAAACCGGAGGCAGAAGGAGTCTGCTTTAATCTGTCGCATTCTGGAAATGTTGTGATATGCGCTGCCTCAAAGGATAATGTAGGATGTGATATCGAGAAGATCGGAAGTGCACCGAAGCGGGTTGCAGAGCGGTTTTTCTGCGAAGATGAAATCGACTGGATCGAGAGTTTTGCGAATGAAGACAAAAATCGGGAATTCTTTCGAATCTGGACGATGAAAGAAAGTTATTTGAAAATGACTGGCGAAGGACTTCGGACAGCATTGAACAGTTTCCGGGTATTTCCGGATATCTTGAAGATTTCCAGAGAAGGAAATATGCAGCCTTGTCTGATGAAAGAATATAAATATTCCGGATATCAGATTACCGTATGTGCAATGGAAGAAGAATTCGCGGAGCAAATCATGCGGGTTGCTCTCCTTTGAAAAGATTGAATTGAAGGAAAGGGTAAAACAATGGAAGAAAATGATGAAAAAAAGGTGGAAAAAGAAAGAGATAAAATCATGATTATCGGAGCATCGATTCTTGATGTGATGGTCAGACCTGCAGACAGACATGTATTTGAAACGGGATCGAGTGCTGCAGAAGATATCAGCATATCCTTTGGAGGAGATGCACTAAATGAAGCGACTGTTCTAGCGTCTCTCGGTAAGAAAGTGAGTTTGCAGACCCTGATCGGGGAAGATGCAGAGGCCGGAATGATCAGAAGGCATTGTACAGATATGGGAATTGCTTTACAGACGAAGAATAAGTATGAAAATGTAAAAACAGGAGTAAATGTCGTGCTTGTGCAGGAAAATGGAGAACGGAATTTCCTCACGAATAAGAATGGGAGCCTTCGGAAGCTTACAGTGGAAGATCTGGATATTCCATTTCCCGATGATATCGGAATTCTATGTTTTGCCAGTATTTTTGTATTTCCTGAGATCGGGAATCGTGAATTAGAGTATATTTTCAGGACGGCAAAAGAGCAGGGGATTCTGGTGTGTGCAGATATGACGAAAAGAAAATTTGGAGAAAGTCTGGAGGATGTAGCGGATGCGCTTGGTTATGTGGACTATCTGATTCCCAATGAAGAAGAAGCGTGTCTCCTTACGGGAGAGAACTCTGCGGAACTGTCTGCTGAACGTTTTATAGAAGCGGGAGTCGGCTGCGTTATTATCAAATGTGGATCGAGAGGATGCTACATCAGAACCAGAGAGAGGAAAAAACATATTGAAGCAGTGCGGGACGTGAAATGCATCGACACGACTGGAGCCGGTGACAGCTTTACGGCGGGATTTCTCTATGGATTGTCGGAACAATGGGAAATTGAGAAATGTGCTGAATTCGCCAATCAGTGCGGAGCCAATGCGGTTCAGGTGACCGGTGCAGTTAATTGGTGTATTTAGATACATTAAGCAACATAATGTTTTCAATAACCTCTTATGTATAGTAGAATATATTAAGAGGAGCATTGAAAAGATGAAGAATATTTTTATGGAGAATCAAAAAGAAATTACATTTGAAGAGTATATGGCATATAAGAAGGATGGAAGGGAGAATCTGGGGGATAACCTTCCTGTAGCTGTTTACCGTATGCTGGAGTATTCTCTTAGAAGCACGCTTATTGAGGAGTATGGAAAGGAAACGCAGATCAAGATTTTCCGGAAAGCGGGTTATCAGGCCGGTACATTTTTTGCGAAGAATTATCTGAATTGCGATTTGCCTTTGGAACGTTTCCTTGGAGATCTGCAGACACAGATGGAGACTATGAAAATAGGTGTACTTCGGGTAGAAGGTGTAAATAGTGATGATGGAACAATTATGCTGACTGTTTCGGAAGATGCTGACTGTTCAGGACTGCCTCTTTTGGGAGAAACAGTATGTAATTATGATGAAGGGTTTATTGCAGGAATTTTAAGTGAATATACAGAAAAAAATTATAAAGCACAAGAGATTGACTGCTGGGCGATAGGAGAAAGAGTATGCCGTTTCAGAGCGGAACCTCTGGAAAAATAGAAGGGAACGGATAAAATGGAAGATAAAAACAGTGTACTCCTGTTCGAATATCTTAGAAGTATCTTGTATGATTCGGAGATAAATAGGCTGGATATAGATCAATTGGATGAACCGTTCCAGAAGCTTGGCAAGGGGATGCAGTATCTCCAGGAAGCAGTGGAGGAAATGTTGCGGTATTCGGCGGATTTGTCATGTGGAAATCTTTCCGGGCCGTACCCCTCAAGAGAGAATTTTTTGTGTGTAAATTTAAAAAATCTACATGCAAATCTGAATCATCTTACATGGCAGGCGAAACAAGTGGCTGCGGGAGATTATTCCCAGCATGTTTCTTATCTTGGGGAATTTTCGGAAGCCTTTAATACAATGATAGAACAGCTTCGGGAAAGAGAAAATCTGCTTATGAAAAAAGCGGAAATGGCTGAAAATTATAATCGACTTCTGATTGAACTGACACATTCGCGTCAGGAATGTATTATGGTGGTTGATGCACATTCGGGAGAGATCGTATATTGTAATAAGTCTAAGAACGGAGACGGTGAGTTCGCGGAAGGAAAATGTAGTACCTGCTGTGGTTGTGAACAACGACTGACAATTCATGATGAAATATTGAAGTGGAAAGATACAGAGAAAAAAATATCAAGAAATGATTCGGATAAATATACTGTTTGGGAAAAAGAAGACAGTGAAGGACGAATCTATCAAATAACAACCTATGCTATTGAATGGAAGGAAAAAGAGGTATACGTACATATTATTACTGATATTACCGAAAGTCGCAGAAAAGGTATGATCTTGGAAGATAAGGCTTATCGTGATCCAGGGACAGGACTTTATAATAGGCGGCATTTTGAAGAGTATATGGAGCGGGCTCTTTTGAAGAGGGAACAGCTTACGTTGTGCTATATCGATATTGATGGACTGAAATATGTGAATGATAAATATGGATATCTTGAAGGCGATAATTATATTGCGATGATTGTAGCCGCAATCAAGAATAAAGCAAAATATATACGGGTGTAGCTTTTGGGGCTGCACCCGATATTTTTTCCTTTATTGCGCCTCATAAGTGGCCTTTGCATTCCGGATAAGCATGTTGAACTTATCAGCATCCCAGGCTGCACGTCCTGTGAAAAGTCCGTCAATGGAAGGCTGTACAATCAGTTCGTTTGCATTTCCCGGATTTACGCTCCCGCCGTAAAGAACCGGAATCTCATCAGCTGCTTCGCCGAAAATCTCCCGCAGACAGTTCTTGATGACTTTGTGCATTTCTTCCGCATAATCTGCGCTCGCCGGCGTCCCGTTTACGCCGATGGACCATACTGGTTCATAAGCAACCCAAATATTATTTGCTTGTTTGGCCGGAACATCATGGAATCCGATTTTAAGTTGTGTGCGGAGCACTTCTGCGCTGATGCCGAATTTTTTTTCTTCTGCAGTTTCACCGATGCATAACAGTGTGGTGAAACCATGATTCAGGGCGGCTTTTACTTTTTTGTTCTCTTCTACGTCTGTTTCTCCGAAAACATGGCGTCTTTCAGAATGGCCAATCATTACCAGATCCAGGCCAAGCTCTTTCAACATAAGAGGAGAGATCTCACCGGTAAATTGTCCCTGGTCTTCCCAGCTCATGTTCTGTGCACCGAGTTTTACATATTTACGATCGACTTTGCTGGTTGCGCTTTCCAGTGTTGTGTAGGACGGGATGATAAATAATTCAATCTCGTCACGGCTGATGTCTTTTGTGTTTTCTACCAGCCTCTGTAAATATGCTACAGTGTCCTGAATATTCTTATACATTTTCAGGTTGCTTCCAAAATAAAGTTTCTTTTGCATGATATCCTCCTTTAAATTGAATATAGATGTGTTTATCTGTAAGATTGTATCCAATACTGACATGAAAATTATACTACGAAAGCGATGAAAAAACAATAGAAAAAACAAATGACAAATAAAAAACAAAAAAACGAAAATAAACGAAAAAACAGGGGTGAATTTTTAGGAATAATGCATAAAACCAAGGGTAAAAAAATGGATAACGTAACGAAATAACAAAAAATACTTGCGTAAATAAAAATAATAATATAAAATGAAATTACAAACGAAAGGCAAACGGAAGTTCAAACGAAAATAAACGAAAAGGAGAACGAAAAATGAGCGAAGCGAAATTCAAACCAGTAACAGCTATTACCATGGGAGATCCGGCAGGAATCGGACCGGAAATTGTAGTAGGAACTATGCTTGACGAAGGAATTCATGAATGCTGCAAGCCATTCGTAATCGGAAGCATTGCCATTCTGGATCGCGCGGCAAAAGTACTTGGAAAGGAATTAAAGTACAACAAGATCGAAGATCCGTCTGAAGCAAAATACGAGTACGGAACGGTAGACGTACTCGAGACCGGAGATTATGATACAGATTCCATCAAATGGGGCGAGGTTCAGGCTCTGGCAGGACAGATGGCAATCGACTGGATTATGAAGTCAATCGAACTCGGTATGGCAAAGAAAGTAGATGCTGTTTCTACATCTCCGATTCATAAGGGAGCAATCAAACTTGTTGGTATTAAAGAACCGGGACACACAGAGATTTATCAGCATCAGACAAATTCTCCATATGCACTTACCATGTTCTCATGCCATAAACTGAGAGTATTCTTTGTAAGCCGTCATATGTCACTTGTAGATGCATGTCACTATGCAACAAAAGAAGTGGTTCTCGAGAATGTTATCAATATTGATAAAGAACTCCGCAAAGTAGGAATTGAGAATCCGCTGATCGCAGTCGCAGGACTGAATCCGCACAATGGTGACAACGGACTTTTCGGAACAGAGGAAATTACAGATCTCGGACCGGCAGTAAAAGCTGCTCAGGAGATGGGAATCAACGCAGTAGGTCCATGCCCGGCGGACTCTGTTTTCCACATCGGCAAATCTGGAAAATATGATGCGATCCTTTCACTCTATCATGATCAGGGACACATTGCATGTAAGACACTTGATTTCGAAAAATCAGTTACCTTAACATTCGGACTTCCGTTTATCAGAAGCTCTGTAGACCACGGAACAGCATTTGACATCGCAGGAAAAGGAATTGCCAACAGCATCAGCCTGATCGAGTCAACCAAAGTTGTTGCTGAGTATGCGGCAAAGCAGCATGAGAAGGAAGCATAAATAGGACGAAAAGGGAGGATTTCAGCCATGCCAATTATTGGTTCAGTAGCAGATGACCTTACCGGCGCAACCACAACAGGGGTATTGCTGGCAAGAAGTAAAGCAAGAACGGCAGTATTTTTCAATGTAGAAGCTGCCACAAAAGCGGAAGGCGTTGATGAGCTGGACGCAATTATTATCAGCAGCAACAGTCGGCCACTTCCGGCGAATGAGGCATATGACAAAGTAAAAGAAGCAACAATCGCTCTGAAAAGCATGGGCGTGAAATATTTCCAGAAGCGTATTGACACAACATGCCGCGGTGGAATCGGAGTTGAAATTGATGCAATGCTGGATCAGCTGGATCAGGATACCGTTGCAATCGTTGTGCCGGCCATGCCGCAATCAAGAAGAATCCTGGTTGGCGGTTATTCCGTCATCGACGGAGTAGCGCTCATCAATACTCCGGTAGCACAGGATGTTCGTACACCGGTAAAAGAAAACTACATACCAAGACTGCTTGGCGGTCAGACAAGACGTAAAGTCGGACTTGTCACATTGGATAAAGTGCTTGCAGGTGACGAAGTGATTAAAGAAGCTTTAAAAGAAGAGCG
>JALFNN010000012.1 GCA_022774325.1 bacterium
AATTTAGCAAAGAAAATATTGTATATAATCGTAAACATTATGATAACAGTACAGCGTTTTATCGTGATTACTACGGAGAACGCATTGAATTGCTTGTAGATACAATTAAACGATATAAGCAATTAAAAGGAAAACACCAGAAAGATGAATTCTATCTTGCAGATTTGTTGAAATCATAAATCCAGTAAATGAAATAGGAGATTATATGACGGATGAGTATGCAGTGAGCGGACTCGGTTACTTTTCGCATAGTAGCTAGCATTTACTGCTTCCTGATACTGGCGAAATAACATTGACAAACCGTTGTCATTGAATTAAAATAAACCTTTAGAGATAATGTTTGTGGAGGAAGCGCAAAGATGAGATACAATTTTAAAAGGATAGAGCCCAAGTGGCAGGAGCGGTGGGAAGAGAGCAAGATCTTCGAAGCTCAGGACAACAGTGATAAACCAAAGTTTTACGGACTGGTAGAATTCCCGTACCCGAGCGGTGCCGGTATGCATGTCGGACATATTAAGGCATACTCAAGTCTTGAGGTAATCAGCAGAAAGCGCCGTATGGAGGGGTACAACGTACTTTTCCCGATCGGATTTGATGCATTTGGTCTGCCGACGGAAAACTATGCGGTTAAGACAGGCACACATCCGCGCGTGATTACAGATGAAAATATTAAAAAATTCACGAACCAGCTGAAGAAAGTAGGATTTTCTTTTGACTGGAGCCGTGTGATCGATACGACGGATGAGGATTATTATAAGTGGACTCAGTGGATCTTCCTGAAAATGTTTGAAAATGGTCTTGTGTTCAGAGACAGAACGCTGGTAAACTATTGTCCGCACTGCAAGGTTGTTCTTTCCAACGAAGACAGCCAGGGCGGCAAATGTGATATCTGCCACAGCGATGTGGTTCAGAAATCCAAGGACGTATGGTATCTGAGAATCACCGAATATGCGGACAAGCTTCTGGAAGGTCTGAAGGATGTGGACTATCCGGAAAATGTAAAGCAGCAGCAGATCAACTGGATCGGCAAGTCAAAGGGTGCGTTCGTGGATTTTGCAATTGATGGATTGGACGAGAAGTTAAGAATCTATACGACCAGACCGGACACGCTCTTCGGTGTTACCTTTATGGTTATTGCGCCGGAACATCCGATTATTGATCAGTATTGCGATAAAGTGACCAATATGGATGAAATCATTGCATACCGCAATGAATGTGCGAAGAAGACGGAGTTTGAAAGAACCCAGCTTGTGAAGGATAAAACGGGTGTAAGAATCCAGGGACTGGAAGCAATCAATCCGATCAACGGTAAAAAGATTCCGATCTACATTGCAGACTATGTAATGATGGGCTACGGTACCGGAGCGATCATGGCAGTGCCGGCACACGATCAGAGAGACTATGATTTCGCAAAGAAATTTGATATTGATATTATTGAAGTAATTAAAGGCGGAGACATTTCCAAAGAAGCTTATACAGGTGACGGCGAGATGGTGAACTCCGGATTCCTGAACGGATATACCAATAAGCATGATTCCATCGAGCGCATGCTGGAAGAGCTGGAGAAGACCGGCGTGGGCGAGGCTGGTGTCCAGTATAAGATGAAAGACTGGGCATTCAACCGTCAGAGATACTGGGGAGAGCCAATTCCGCTGATTCATTGTCCGAACTGTGGTGTTGTGGCAGTTCCTTATGAAGAACTTCCGCTCCGTCTGCCGAGAGTGAAAGATTTCGAACCGGGTGAAGACGGACAGTCACCGCTTGCCAAGATCGATTCCTTTGTAAACTGCACCTGTCCGAAATGCGGCGCAGCAGCGAAACGTGAGACAGACACCATGCCTCAGTGGGCAGGATCATCCTGGTATTTCCTGAGATATATTGACCCGCATAATGAAAATGCACTGGCAGATATGGACAAGATGAAATACTGGATGCCGGTTGACTGGTATAACGGTGGTATGGAACATGTGACCAGACATATGATCTATTCCAGATTCTGGCACCATTTCCTATATGATATCGGAGTAGTCAACACACCGGAGCCGTATGCAAAGCGATCCATTCAGGGACTGATCCTAGGACCGGATGGTGATAAGATGAGTAAATCCAAAGGAAATGTAGTCGATCCTCTGGATATTGTTGAGGAGTATGGTGCAGATACGCTTCGTACCTATGTGCTTTTCATGGGAGATTATGGGGCAGCCACACCGTGGAATGACAGCTCCGTAAAGGGCTGTAAGAAGTTCCTTGACCGTGTTGCGGGTCTGACAGATCTGGTTTCCGATGAACCGGTTTCCGATGAGCTGGAAATGAAGATCCATCGTACGATCAAGAAGGTATCTTCTGATATTGAGAGCTTGAAATTTAATACGGCCATCGCGAGTCTGATGACCTTGATCAACGATATCACGGCAGAAGGACATTTGAGTAAGGATGATCTGATCATCTTTATCAAGCTGCTGAGCCCGTTTGCTCCGCATCTTTGCGAGGAAATCTGGGAGTTCTTGGGTGGAGAAGGATTTGTCACTGTTTCTCCGTGGCCGGAATATGATGAGGGAAAAACCGTTGCCAAGACCATCGAAATCGGTGTTCAGGTAAATGGTAAGGTCAGAGGAACCATCGTCATTCCGACAGACTGTGACAAGGAAGAGGCGTTTGCGATTGCAAAGGCGGATTCCAGAATTGCTTCTTTCCTGGAAGGAAAGAATCTTGTGAAAGAGATTTATGTACCGAATAAGATTGTTAACTTTGTTGCAAAATAATAAAACAGAAAGAGAGGCCGGATCACTTGGATCACGGTCTCTTTTTAAACTTGGAATTCTTTATTGTTCACGCTTGTTAGATTCAGGCGGTTCTCTCGTAAATGATATAGAATATGAGCAAGTCTCTCTTCGAGACTCTGATTCCCGTTGATAAAGGGATAGGAGAAGCAGTTATCTGTGGGACGATCAATCGGTTCGGTACCATTGACATCCGCGCAACGGAGGTGGGACAGGATAGTTCTTTGCAGAAAATGATACATATGGTGCAGGAAGCGGAGGAGAAGAAGGCTCCCATGGCAGCAATCGGTCAGGCGACAAAGCACGGTGTGATCATCAAATCCGGGGAAACAAAAGATTTCAACACAATATAATGAGGGAATGCTTAAGAAAATGTAATGTATTTCTGTGGCTGCAAGCGCTATTTACGCTTTGCAGTCACAATGGCTCCTAGCCCGGCGGCATTGATTCCGACATGGCAGGCAATACTGCAGGACAGAGGTGAATAGTAGACCGGATGATCCGGAAATGCGGATTGTACCAGGTCTACCCAACGTTTTGCGTCTTCTTCCTTTTCAAAAGTTCCGGCAGTCGCGATCTGGAGTCTGTCTGACGGAACATCCAGGAAACGGGATGCGATGTCCGCTTTCAGTGCCTCGATCAGCTTCTTTTCACTTTGCCTGCTTCCTCTTACTTTGGCAAAGAGATCCAGTTTTTCGCCCTGTATGGTAAGCAGAGGTTTGATATTGAGAATATTGGCAATGGCGGCAGCGGAGGATGTGATCCTTCCGCTTTTTTTTAGGTATTTCAGCGAATTTACAGTCAGGAAAATGCTTGCCTGATAGGCAGTTTCTTCCAGATACTTTCTGATTTCTACTGCAGATTTTCCCTGGTCGGCAAGGAATTTTGCATCATAGACGGATTCCATTAAGGTGACAGAAATCCGATGGTTGTCTACGACCTGGACTTTGGAATCATAGTCAAGAGCGAGCTGTTTCGCTGTCTGGCAGGAACCGCTGAGTCCGCTTGACATGGGAATGTGGACGATCTCATCGTATCCGCTTTCTAATACACGGTTCCAGAGATCCATGACATCTCCCGGTGAGGGCTGTGAGGAAGAAAGATTCTTGTCAGCCGTCATTGCCTGGTATAAATCTTCATTTGTGATATCGACTCCTTCCAAATAACAGTGTTCTTCTATAATGACAGGCATGGGAAGAACAAAAATACCGGATTGTCTGCCTTCTTCTACCGTGATTCCACTGTTGGTATCTGTTACGATTGCTGTTTTCATAAGTAGTTTCTCCTTGCTATTGACAAATCAAATTATATAGATAAAATAATATGAAACAACTGTATCACATCTGAAATGATTCAACAAGGGATAAGAGTGATACAAAATGAAGAAAATTGTAACATGTTGATTCACTGTAATGATTTTTGACGGAATTGCAGGGTAGAAGTGGGAGTAGATATGGATAAACGAAAAGAAGCAAATATGCGTGTGAAGGATAATATTACAAAGTCACTGTTTGATTTAATGCACAAGAAAAGTTTTTCGAATATTTCTATTACAGAGCTGATACAGACTGCCGGTGTGGCCCGGGTCTCATTTTACCGGAACTATGATTCCAAGGAGGACGTACTTGTGAAGCTGATCGATGATGTTCTGGAAGAGTATCGCAGTGAGATTGACTGGAGCGGACCGGATTATTATACGGAGCAGAATATCTGCAGGAGTTTCGCTTGCTTTAAAAAATACGGTGAATTTGTGCTGGATCTATGTGAGTTTGGCTATGGATCGATTCTGCTGGAAAAATTGAACCGGTTCCATGAAGAGATAGCGGGAAACATGCCAAACAGTTCGATGGACAAATATTATCTTTATATGTTTATAGGAGCCTTATTTAATACTTCAATCGTTTGGCTTCAGAACGGAGCAAAAGAAGATGAGAGTGAAATTACAGCGACGTTCTGCACCATCTGCGGTATATTCATGAAAAAAAAGAATTGTTCATTTCCTATAGAGGAGCATACAGTATAGAGTAGAGAATGCGCTTGCAATAACAAAATGTTGAATGCTTGGAATCAATGTGACAGGGTATTTTACATTTGTGAAAAAATGTGATTCACATTGACAAAGCGGTTCGCTTTATTGACAAAGAAATTATTGGGGCGTATACTTTCGGAGTATTCTTTGTTTTGGATTTGAAATCAGAAGATCTTGTATATATGGCGTGAATACGATTTTATAATCTGATGAAGATATGAAAGTGTGGTAAAGCGATGAGTTCAAATTGAATTTCCGATTTACTGATATTGATATTCTGGTTAAATGAAAGTACGAAAGAGTGGGTAAGGAAATGAATTTAGAAACAACAGGATTAACAGGGAAAGCAAGTGTAGATAAGCCTTGGCTGAAATACTATCCGGAAGAACTTCGGGATTTGAAAGTACCGAAAATGACAGTAGAAGCATTTTTGAAAATGAAAAACCCGGATGAGAACAAATACGCATTTGAATATTATGGCACGAAGATAACGTGGAAAGAATTTTGGCAGGAGGTTGAAATTGCCGCTAAGGCATTAAAAGTGCTGGGATTTGATGAGGGAGACAGAATTCCTGTTTTCTTACAGGCAGTACCATCGCATTTTATCCTGCTTCTGGCAGCAGAAAAAATCGGGGCGACCATGATCTGCCGTGATGATACTCCTGAGGAACTGTGTTTTGCAATACGTAAATCAAAAGCATCCACAGCTTTTGTTCATGACTATACATCAAAAGAAGACGAGAAGCTATTCAGAGCAACGACACCTATGACACGTATGATCAAGGTTTCACCTTTTGAATATGCGGATAAGAATTGTATACCGGATTATATCATGAAGGAAATTGAATCCCGTTATTCTGCAGAGACAGGATCAAGTGAAGGTGATCTTACATGGGATGAATTCATGAATCTGGGAAGAAACTATATCGGAGATTTTGCGGCATCCGTGAATCCGAACAGGCCATTATTCGGAGCATATACCAGTGGATCTACGGGAATTTCAAAACTGGTTATTCATTCGGGAGCTAATATCGTGGCTGTTGCGTTCCAGATGTCAATCTTCCTTCCGCCAACAGAGGTACAGGAGACATGGTGGATTCCGATTCTGACACCGGCTCTGGTAGCGGTAACTGTAGCCATGGGAGTATTCCCGCTGTCCGCAGGACTTAGAGTGAATCTGGATCCGTTCTGTCCGGTCAATGATATTGATATCCGGTTTATGGAATTAAAACCGAACTACTGGGCACTGATTCCGATGATGTGCGAGATTATGATGAAGAGCACCAGAATTCCGGATGATTATGATATGTCACATCTGAGAACGATCGGACCGGGCGCAGAAGCTATGAACGAGAGAAAATGTCGTGAAGTTGAAGACTTCTTCCACAGACATAATTGTATGGCTACGTTAAGTGCCGGTTACGGTCAGAGTGAAGGTGGTTCCTGCTTTACACTTCCGAACCCGATGTTCCCGCTGAAAGACGGATGTGTAGGTATGCCGATGCCCGCAACCACCTTAGCAATCTTCGATTCAGAGACCCTGGAAGAGAAGGGATATGGAGAAATCGGAGAACTGTGCATGAATGGTCCGACAAAGATGCTAGGATACAGCGGCTATATGGGTGAGGAAATGACAGATCGTACACTGATTGCCCATCCGGACGGTGAAATCTGGCTGCACACAGGTGATATCGGATATATCACAGAGCAGGGTATTGTTCACGTTCTCGGCCGTGGGTTTACGGAACGTTTTGGCGGTGGACATCTGTTCTTGATGAGAATGGAGAGCCGTGTGGTTGAGGCAGAAGGTGTGAAGGATGGTTTCTTCTGTTTAGTTCCGGATCAGGATCATGAGGGATATTTTGTACCATATTTATTCGTTGAACTGGATGAAGGCAAGACATTAGAAGAAGTAAGACCGGCAATCCTCGCAACACTGGAAGAATACGAATACCCGGCTGATATCACAGTGATCAAGGAAAGACCATATTTCCATTTTAAAACAAACAGAAAAGAATTAACGGCAGCCATCGTTGCAAGACTGGCAGAAAAAGGAACCGGAAAAATGAAGGTTGTATGGACAGAGAACGAGATGGCTTCCGGATATCAGATCTGCTACAGTACAAACAGTGCGTTTAACGGAAGCAAATCCATCGATGTTCCGTCTACTCAGAAGCTTCAGGAAGTGATTGGCGGACTGAAGAAGGGAGACCGTTACTATGTCAGAGTCCGTGCTTTCAATTCTGCCGGCTCTACAACCTACTATTCAGCATGGTCAGAGACCGAGTCCATCATTCATACTTCAATTGATTTGAAGAATGCAGTGGATGGTATTGAAGTTTCATGGACTAAAGTGAATGGGGCAAGCGAGTATCGCATTTATCGTAAGAAATTCGGGGAAAGTAATTTTGCCAGAATTGCAGTGATTAAAGATGACAATCTTTATCTTGATGATGAAGTGGAAAACGGAGCACGTTATTGCTACTATGTGGTACCGCAGGTTCAGGGTGTGAAAGCGACAACTAATATCGCGGCACAGATGTATTTGGCTGTTCCGAAGATTGAAAAATTGTGGAATAATTAATAAATATAGGAAGTTGTTTAGAGGGAACAGTGTTTTGACACTGTTCCTTTTGTAATCTAAGCAACGGATTATGTATTTTACCCATGACGGATTGGAAAGAATGTGCTAAAATTCTGGTAGGAATATTTTGGATAGGAGCAGGTGATAAAATGGATGTTCAAATGGAGATGATTCTGAAAGGCGGGCAGTTTAAGAAGCTGCTGGAAGAGCAGAGCCTTGAACTGCGTCAGAAATATGATATGAAAAAGGCGGAACTGGAAATTTTATATTTTCTCTCTCATAGTGGGATGCATGATACTTCTACCGACATTCATCAGCAGCTGCTGATGAACAGAGGCCACATTTCCCAGGCGGTCGACAGCCTCTGCAGGCGCCGTTATATCATTGCGATTCCGGATACGAATGACCGGCGATATGTTCATTATAAGATTTCGGATTCTGCCAGAGAGATCGTGGTTGAGATGACGAAAAGAAGAGAGGAGATGAACCAGAAGATTCTGGAAGGAATCTCGGAGGAAGAATTGAGAGTTTTCCGGGAAGTTTCTGAGAAGATCAGGAAAAATATCGAGAATCTTTTGTAAAAGCAGAGGAAAAGATGAAGCACAGTATGAAAAATCAATATAATAAGACAGTGACCGCATCAATCTGGACCGATTTATGATTTGGCCCGGAACCTTCAGCAAAGCATCCGCGGCGCTTCCGAAGGGTGGAACTGCGATGTTCGCGCTTCTGGCGCTTGGAGGCGATCTGGGATGTGCTGGAGTATGGATTTATTCCATACTTTTTTTTATGAGTTCCATACAGGTTTCATATCCGAGGATACTGCTGTTCATGCATAAGGCATAGTTGCGTGTATCTCCCCATTTTTGCTCTGTATGGTAGGCGTAGTTGATCGATCTTTTCTTGTCCGTATCCTTCATCATGGCAAGCGCTTCTTTTCTTGATTTCTCATAGAGTTTCATGATTCGCTGGCATTTTTCTTCTTCATTTCCGTGGATAAATACATTCAGCACGTCGGTTCTGTCCTGTAAGATATAGTCGGCACATCTTCCGACGATGACACAGTTTCCTTTTTCTGCAATATCGCGGATAATATTGCGCTGTTTCTGGTAAATATAATCATCTACAGAGCCGCCTTGTGCATTTCTTCCAACGAATGCATAAGAAAAACGGTTGTGGGTCGGAGCATATTCCCCGCGCTCGGCGATGTATTCTTTGGAAAATCCAGTTTCTTTTGCCACCTGTTCGATGATATTCTTGTCATAGAATGTAAAATTCAGTTCCTTTGCCAGCGTTTCTCCGATGAAACGCCCGCCGCTTCCGAACTCGCGGCTGATTGTGATGATCGTTTTCATAGGTTTATCCCTCCAGTTTTGAAATGACGTTATGGTTGATTCTTTTCATAAAAACGGTTGCGATGATGCAGGATAATGTCTCGGCGATGATAAATGTCAGCCACACGGTCCAGATCAGATCGGGTGATTCTCTTGCAAATAAGGAAAATACCCAGGCAACCGGCAATACAAATAAAAATTGTCTCAGTACAGAAATAATCAAGGATTCCAATCCACTGTCCAGGGCCTGGAAGATTCCCTGATAAGCGATGTTCATTCCTGCGAAAATAAAACTGAGTGAGATGATTCTCATCGCGCTGATGCAGATATCCTGTGTGGTTCCGGATAATCCGAAAAGGGATGAAAACGGTACGGCGAGCAGCTCGATCGCTGCAAGTCCGATGATCATGATCAAGATTGTGTAGAGCATTCCGTATTTGACCCCTTCTTTTACACGGCGTTTACTGCGCATACCATGGTTGAAAGAAACGATCGGCGTGATCGCATCTCTGAGACCGAAGGCCGCAAAGAGAATAAACTGTTGTACTTTATAGTACAGACCATAGGCTGTAACAGCAGACTCGCTGATGCTTCCGAGAATAATGTTCATTCCGTAGGTCATGACAGACATCAGCGCCTGCGCGATAATGGCCGGAAGACCGATGGAATAGATTGCTTTGATGATCCGTGGACTCGGCTTCATATATTTCAGACCGTTTGTAATCTCTTTGTTCTGAGTCAGATGGAAAATGAGTCCTAAAAGGGCGGATGCAATCTGACCGAGAATAGTCGCGTACGCAGCACCTGCAACTCCCAGTGCGGAAATACCAAAAAGCCCATAGATCAGCACAGGGTCAAGCACGATATTAATGACAGCCCCTGCAATCTGTGCAATAGTCGAATACATAGAATGCCCCGCAGCCTGCAGTAGTTTCTCAAAAATTGAAAAAAATACGATTCCCATCGAAGCGATACAGCAGATTCTGAGGTAAGTGACCACCATTTCTTTGATTTCCGGATTCAAAGTCTGACTGGAAGCGTAAACGCCGACGCCGAAAATTCCAAATAATAGAAACAGAATATAAATGACGAATCCCAGAAACAGAGAATTTCCCGCTACTTTGCTTGCCTTTTTGTAATCACCCTGCCCAATACTTTTGGAAAGAAGGGCATTGGTGCCGACTCCGGTGCCGATTCCGATTGCCACCATCAGCATCTGCACCGGGAAAGCAAGAGTCAGTGCGTTTAGTGCCATTTCTCCATTTACGGGCATGTTGGAAACGAAAGCGCTGTCAACGATATTATAAACCGCCTGGAGCATCATAGAAAGTATCATTGGAATCCCCATTGACAGCATCAGCTTGCTGATTTTCATCGTTCCTAATTTGTTCATAGATAGTTCTTCGTTCATATGAACCTCCTTCGTGTTTTTTAGGAGACTTTTTTTAATTAGTACACTGACGCATTGATATTTAGACAAAGCTCCTTGACGATGGGAAATGATTCTACGGAGTTTTATCAGATATCAACGTGTCAGCCCACCAGGAAAGCTGCCATAACCTGTATTATGTGTATGGCCGGTGTGCGCGGTTGCATCACAGTTTCGCAAAAGAAAAAAGGTGTAAATCCAGCAATCTGGATTTACACCTTTTATGGCCACACGACATAAAACATGATAGCAGTTTTTAGGAATAGATGTCAAGTCAAATATTTTGGAAGCAAATTAAAAAAGAATAATCCGCTTTTGATTGAACACATCCTGAGAGAGGCAAATCATTATCTGAGAATCCTGGATATGAAAGAGCAAAGAAAGGAGTGTGACTGCAAATAGCCGGTGAATAGACTTTTGCAAGGACTTTCGTATGCGGCAAAAAATTGGGTTGTCAAAGTGCGTTCCAAAGGATACAATATAGGGAGTGAAAAGGGCTATTTAGACGGGAGATAAGATTTATGGATGCATATACAAGTTTTGCCCGCGTTTACGATACCTTCATGGACAATATTCCATACGAAGAGTGGGCGGTATACCTGACAGGGCTTTTAAATGAGTACGGTGTGAACGACGGTCTGGTTCTTGATCTTGGCTGCGGGACCGGAAATATGACGGAGCTTCTGGCTAAGGAAGGGTATGATATGATCGGCGTGGATAATGCAGAGGAAATGCTGGAGATCGCGATGGAGAAGCGGGAGAAATCCGGCCATGATATCTTGTATCTTCTGCAGGATATGCGTGAATTCGAGCTTTACGGCACGGTGCGCGCAGTGGTAAGTGTCTGTGATTCGGTGAATTACATCGATGAGGAAGAAGATCTTACGGAGGTGTTCCGTCTGGTAAATAATTATCTGGACCCGGGCGGCGTGTTTATTTTTGATTTTAATACGCTATATAAATACCGTGAGATTTTGGGAGACCGGACGATCGCTGAAAATCGCGAAGACTGCAGTTTCATCTGGGATAATTATTACTATGAAGAAGAACGGATCAATGAGTACGAGCTGAGTATTTTTATCCGTGAGAAAGAGAATCTGTTCCGCAGATACGAGGAGACACATTTTCAGAGAGGCTATACACTGGATGAGATGATACGCATGATCAAAGATTCGGGGTTGGAGTTTGTGACGGCCTATGACGCATTTACCCGCGAAGCGCCGAAGGAAGACAGCGAAAGAATCTATGTGATTGCAAGAGAAAAAGGGAAAATCAAGAAATAAATTTCTGGTTTTGTGGAAAAATATACAGACAGGAGAGTTAAAATATGAAGGATTATATTGTAAGAGCAACAGCAGGAGATGGGCAGGTGCGTGCATTCGCAGCGACGACGGGAAATCTGGTCGAGGAGGCGAGAAGGCGCCATAATACCAGCCCGGTGGCAACGGCTGCTCTTGGGCGTCTTCTTACGGCAGGCGCTATGATGGGAAGTATGATGAAGAATGACACGGATGTTCTGACGCTGCAGATCAAGGGAGATGGGCCGCTTGGGGGCATCACCGTCACCGCAGATGCAAAAGCGAATGTGAAAGGATTTGTGGAAAATCCGGATGCCATGTTGCCGCCGAAGAACGGGAAGCTGGATGTAGGCGGAGCGGTGGGAATCGGTTTTTTGAATGTGATTAAAGATATGGGAATGAAGGAACCCTATGTGGGCCAGACAATCCTTCAGACCAGCGAGATCGCGGAGGATCTGACCTATTATTTTGCGACCAGTGAGCAGGTGCCATCTTCCGTAGGACTTGGTGTGCTGATGAACAAAGACAATACGGTGCACTGCGCCGGTGGGTTTATTGTGCAGGTGATGCCGTTTGTGACAGATGAGGTGCTCAGCCGTCTGGAAGAAAATATTCAGAAAATCTCATCTGTGACACAGATGCTGGATGACGGCCATACACCGGAACAGATGCTGGAACGGGTCCTTGAAGGGCTGGACATCGAGATCACCGATACCATCCCGGCAAATTTCTCCTGTAATTGTTCGCATGAGCGAATTGAAAAGGCGATCATCAGCATCGGGAAAAAGGACATTCAGAGTATGATCGATGAAGGAAAAGAAGTGGAGGTAAAATGCCATTTCTGCAACACGGCATATAAGTTCAGTGTGGAAGAACTGAAGGAGATTCTGAAGCACGCAAAGAGATAGGAGAAAAGACATGAAGCATGGATTTATCAAAGTGGCGGCAGTGACGCCGGATATCCGGGTGGCGGATGTGTGGCATAACTGTGAGGAAGTTCGCAGGAAGATTAAAGAGGCCGAGCAGGAAGGCGCGAAGATCATTGTATTTCCGGAGCTCTGCCTTACCGGTTATACCTGCAGCGATTTGTTTACACAGGATATTCTTCTAAAAGAATCTGAAAAAGCAATTCAGTTCATTGCAAAAGAAACGAAGGAAGGAAACAGTCTTGTATTTGTAGGAATGCCGCTTTCGGTGGACGGGGAGCTCTATAATGTGGCTGCAGCGCTTAATAACGGGGAAATTCTGGGATTTACGACTAAGTCGTTTCTCCCAAACTACGGAGAATTCTATGAGATGCGTCAGTTCCGTCCGGGACCAAAGAAAGTACGGATGATTTCGTTTGGTGGGAAAGAAATTCCGTTCGGACCGCAGATCCTTTACCAGGCAGCGGAGATGAAGGAGCTTGTTGTATCCGCGGAAATCTGTGAGGACGTCTGGTCACCGATTCCACCGAGTATTGATGCGGCAAGGGAAGGAGCGGTGATCCTGGTCAACTGTTCGGCAAGTGATGAGACCATCGGCAAGGACAGTTACCGGGAGGAATTGATTAAAGGACAGTCCGCACGTCTGATCGCAGGGTATGTCTATGCCAATGCGGGGGATGGTGAGTCGACGACCGATGTTGTGTTCGGCGGCCACAATATCATCGCGGAAAACGGAACGATTTTAAAAGAAGCAAGACGTTTTGCGAATGAAATGATCCTAAGTGAAATCGATATCTGCAGGCTTTTAAGTGAGCGCAGAAAGAATACTACCTTCCTGACGAAGGAAGAGCGGATCCTGCCAAGGATTCTATTTACGATTCCGGTGGAAGAGACGGATCTCACCAGAGAATTTTCTCCGGCGCCGTTTGTGCCGCAGAATCAGTCTGAGAGAGACCGGCGCTGTGAGGAAATTCTGATGATCCAGGCGATGGGGCTGAAGAAGCGGCTTGTACACACCAATTCCAGAACGGCAGTTGTGGGAATTTCCGGAGGATTGGATTCAACGCTGGCACTTCTGGTGACTGCCAAGGCATTTGACATGGCGGGGAAGAAAAGGGAGGATATCATTGCGGTGACGATGCCCTGCTTTGGCACGACCGACAGAACTTATCAAAATGCATGCCGGATGTCAGTGAAGCTGGGAGCAACATTAAAAGAAGTGCGGATCGCGGATGCGGTGAAGACCCATTTCCGGGATATCGGGCACGATGAAGAGGTGCATGATGTGACCTATGAAAATTCTCAGGCAAGGGAGAGAACCCAGGTTCTGATGGACATTGCCAATCAGGAATGGGGGATGGTTATCGGTACCGGAGACATGTCGGAGCTGGCACTCGGATGGGCTACCTATAATGGCGATCATATGTCCATGTACGGAGTCAACGCTTCTGTGCCGAAGACGCTCGTGCGGCATCTGGTACAGTATTATGCGGATACCTGCCGGGATGAGGAATTAAAGGCAGTGCTTCTGGATGTGCTGGATACACCGGTCAGCCCGGAACTTCTGCCGCCGAAAGACGGAGAGATCGCGCAGAAGACGGAAGATCTGGTGGGTCCGTATGAGCTGCATGATTTTTATCTCTACTATGTATTGCGATTCGGATTTGAACCGTCCAAGATTTACCGGCTGGCAAAGCTGGCTTTTGCGGGTGTGTATGAGGACGAGATCATACTGAAATGGCTGAAGACGTTCTACAAACGGTTCTTTGCACAGCAGTTTAAACGATCCTGTCTTCCAGACGGACCGAAGATCGGTACGGTGGCACTTTCACCGAGAGGAGACTGGCGTATGCCGAGTGACGCCTGTGCCGCAGTATGGATGAAGGATCTGGAGCGGCTGTAAAATAGAGAAAATTTCGTATAATTTCACCTTCTGACGGGAAGAATGATTCCATATGGAGGAATTTCAATATGGAAGATTTAGAGGTAAGTAAAAAACTGGAGGATAATATCCGAAAGATATCCGGCATTCTTCCCGTGCAGGAGAGCTTTGACATCATACAACGGACTATGGAAATCGGAGGACGGAAAGGAACGTTCTATTTTATTGACGGTTTTACAAAAGATGAATCGATGCTGAAAATCATGGATTCATTTTTTCATATCAAGCCGGAAGATATGCCCGATGATGCAACCGCATTTGCAGAGAAAAATGTGCCTTATGTGGAGGTAGACATCCTTGGAAATTTTGATGAGATCGTGAAAAATATCCTGTCGGGGGTGACCTGTCTTTTTATTGAAGGTTATGAGGCGTGCGTTGCGATCGACTGCAGAACCTATCCGGCCAGGAGCGTGGAAGAGCCGGAGAAAGACAAATCCCTGCGTGGATCAAGAGACGGATTCGTGGAAACGATCGTGTTCAACACAGCGTTGATGCGGCGCAGGATCCGGGATGAGAATCTGATCATGGAAATGTCTGAAGTGGGCAAAAGCACCCGAACGGATGTAGCGATTTGCTACATGGCGGATCGGGTGGATCAGGAAATGCTCCAGAATATCCGGAAGAAGCTTGCGGATATTCATGTGGATGATCTTCGCATGAATCAGCAGAGTCTGGCGGAAGCACTGTTCAAGAGGAAATGGTTCAATCCTTTTCCGAAGTTCAAATTTACAGAGCGTCCCGACACAGCTGCAGCCTGCCTTCTGGAGGGGAAGATTATTCTTCTGGTTGACAATTCGCCGTCTGCGCTGGTTGTTCCGACTTCGATCTTTGATATGATCGAGGAGGCGAATGATCACTATTTCCCGCCCATTACAAATATTTATTTGAAGGTCTCCAGAGCAATCATCACCGTGCTGACCATCTTCGTGGTGCCGCTTTTTCTTCTGTTGATGCAGAACCCTCAGTGGGTGCCGAAGGCTTTTGATTTCGTCGTTGTAAGGGATACGGTCAATGTCCCGCTGATTTACCAGATCCTTATCCTGGAACTGGCGATCGACGGATTACGTCTCGCTGCGTTGAATACGCCAAGCATGTTAAGTACGCCGCTCAGTGTGATCGCAGGTATTGTTATGGGCGAGTTTTCGGTGCAATCAGGATGGTTCAACTCCGAAGTGATGCTTTACATGGCGTTTGTTTCCGTTGCCAATTACACACAGCCGAATTTTGAACTGGGTTACGCACTCAAATTCATGCGTCTATTGCTTCTGATTCTGACCGCAGTCTTTAATCTGGTTGGATTTGTTATCGGATGCGTGATCGTAATCTGGTGTATCTGTGTCAATAAAACACTGTCTGGAAAAAGTTATTTGAATGTCAAACTACCTTAAATGAGAGATTATTTTTTACAAAAACTGTAAAAAGAATCTTAAGATGATCTGGGAACGCTTGTGAAAAAAGGAAAAGCATATTATAATCTATCTGTTGAAATTATGAGAAAGCAGGTTATAATATGGAGAAAAAACAGGATGAAAGGCTGGGCACGGAGCCGCTTGGAAGGTTGATTGTAAGTCTCGCGCTTCCGGCGGTTGCGGCCCAGCTGATTAATGTACTCTATAATATCATTGACCGGATTTACATTGGTCATATTGAAGGGTACGGCGATATGGCGCTGACAGGTGTGGGAGTGACGTTCCCGATTATTATGATTATCTCGGCGTTCAGTGCATTTGCAGGTATGGGAGGTGCACCGCTTGCTTCAATTGAACTCGGCAAGAAGAATTACGAGCAGGCAGAAAAGATTCTGGGGACTTGTACGGCACTTCTTATTACGTTCTCGATCGCGCTTATGGTTATTTTCCTGATCGTGAAGACGCCGGTGCTTTATATGTTCGGCGCGACGGAAAATACCATTACTTATGCCAGCGAGTACATTACCATTTACCTTCTGGGAACGATATTTGTACAGTTTGCGCTGGGACTGAATACGTTTATCAGTGGACAGGGGAATGCAAGGACAGCGATGCTGTCGGTCCTCATCGGAGCAGTGATCAATATTATCCTGGATCCGATTTTTATTTTCGTTTTGAAAATGGGAGTCAGGGGTGCGGCATTTGCAACAATCCTTTCACAGGCGGCGAGCGCAGTATGGGTTGTCAGATTCCTGACTTCTAAAAAGAGTGTGGTCCGCATTCGCAAAGACTATGTACGGCTGGACGGAAGAATGATCCGCCATATTGCGGCACTCGGCATTTCGCCCTTTATCATGCAGAGTACCGAATCGCTGGTGATGATTACACTGAACAGCAGGCTGAAGATTTATGGAGGTGACCTTTATGTGGGCTCCATGTCGATCCTGACCAGTGTCATGCAGCTGATCTCTGTTCCGGTACAGGGACTGAATCAGGGAATGCAGCCGATCATCAGCTATAATTATGGAGCAGGCAATAAAGAACGGGTACTCGGCACCTTTAAACGTATGGTGACGATCTGCCTGACGGTGACACTGGTGATGAGTGGGATTGCCATCCTGCACCCGCAGGTGTTCAGTGGGCTTTTTACGAATAAAGAAGAGCTTCTTACAGTTACCAATCAGGTTATGCCGGTCTATTTCCTCGGAACGACATTGTTCGGGATACAGATGGCATGTCAAACTACATTTATCGCCCTGGGACAGGCAAAAGCTTCATTGTTTATCGCTCTTTTGCGTAAAGTGATCCTTTTGATCCCGCTGGCTATGATCCTGCCGCGGTTTTTCGGTGTTATGGGCGTATATTATGCAGAACCGGTGGCAGATATCCTTTCGGTACTTACGACGATCGTTCTTTTTACAATTACAATCAGGAAAGTCCTGAAGAACTGGGAAACAAATGAAACAAGATAGTATTACAGGAGGGTTTCAAATGAGTGAATATATAATTATGACAGACAGTACGGTAGATTTACCAAAAGAGTATCTGATAGAAGAGCTGCAGGTGCCTTATATTCCGTTGTCCTACATTATGGATGGCGTTACGTATGAAGATATGAGCGGGCTCAGCGGAAAAGAATTCTTTGACAAAATTAGAGCCGGTTCTCTTCCGACCACTTCCCAGGTGAATCCGGAGCAGGCAAAAAAAGCACTGGAACCGTATGTGAAGGAAGAAAAGGACATTCTGTTTATCGGATTTTCTTCTGCACTCAGCGGAACATTTAACAGTATCCGGATGGCTGCTGAAGAACTGATGGAGGAATACCCGGAGCGTAAGATCATTACGGTGGATTCCTTGTGCGCCTGCTTAGGAGAAGGACTTCTGGTTTATAAAGCAGTCCAGTTAAAGCGCGCCGGAAAGAGCCTGGAAGAAGTGGCAAAATGGACCGAAGAAAACAAACTGCACATTTGCCATAATGTCGCGATCGATGACCTGAACCACCTTCACAGAGGCGGAAGAGTGTCCAAAACGGCGGCTATCATGGGAACGATGATCCAGATCAAGCCGATCATTCATATGAATGACAACGGAGAGCTTCAGGTGATCGGAAAACAGCGGGGACGCAAAAAAGCACTTCAGCATATTGTGAACATGGCAGTGGAGCAGTCCAAAGGATGGGAGAATGATATCATCATGATCACCCATGGCGACTGCGAAGAGGATGCCCAGTATGTGGCAAAGCTGGTCAGAGAGAAGATGGGGATCGAGAATATCCTGATCAACTGCATCGGAAGCGTGATCGGAAGCCATACCGGCCCGGGCGTGGTGGCAGTGTTCTGTATGGGAGAAAAGAGATAAATTTAGAAAGAATCATGAAAATAAGGGGCGTGACCTGCTGACAGGTTACGCCCCTCTGTTCTTCTAAAATGAAAAATATCCGTTTTTCTGTTTCCATGAAAGAGTTGCAACTAAAGTGCAGGATCTACAGCGCGAAAATCCCCAGAGCACTTGCAATCGAGCTTACGAGAATTGCAGCCAGAAACCATGGCGCAATCCATTTAATCATGAACGAAAACATTTTTTCGGATTTAAATGTCCCATCTGTTTCTTTCACTTCGTCGACGATCGTTTTCGGTTTTATGATAAAACCGACGAACAGACAGGTAAGAATTGCGACAATCGGCATCAGAATACTGTTGCTTATGAAATCCATCATATCGAGGATCGACATTCCACACAGGGAAATGTGCTTCAGCCTGCCGAATCCCAGAGAGGAGGGAATGCCCAGCGCAAAGGAAAAAGCAGTCACGATCAGGCTGGACGCGGTACGGTTCAGATGAAAACGGTCCATGATAATGGAGACGATCGTTTCCATCAGGGAAATGGCAGATGTGAGTGCCGCTAAAAGTACCAGCAGGAAGAAAACAGCTCCGACCAATTGCCCCATAGGCATGCTGTTAAATACTTTCGGAAGCGTGATGAACATCAGTCCCGGCCCGGCGCTGAGCGCAGAGCTGTCACCGCCGGAAAAAGCGAACACAGCCGGAACGATCATCAGTCCGGCCAGAAAAGCAATTCCCGTGTCAAAAATCTCAATCTGACGGACGGCACTTTCCAGATGATTTTCTTTCTTCATATAAGAACCATAAGTGACCATGATCCCCATAGCAAGTGACATAGAATAAAACATCTGTCCCATGGCAGCGAGGATTGCTTTGACAGAAAAATGCTGCAGGCTCGGCTTCAGATAATAAGCGACCCCTTCCATGGCACCGTCAATCGTACAGGAATAAACTGCGATAAACAGTGTCAGGATGACGAGGACAGGCATCATGACTTTGCTCACTTTCTCGATCCCTTTTTCGACACCCAGCATGACGATAACTGAGGTCGCAAGTAAAAAAATACTGAACCACACGATCGGACCGCCGGTTTCGCCGATAAAATCCGGAAAATAATTATTGTCCGCAGCAGCCGTTATCTCACCGGAAAGAAACGTAAAAAGGTATTTGGTCACCCATCCGCCGATGACAGAATAATAAGGAAAAATAATGACCGGCACGATAGAAGCGAGGATCCCCAAAAATCCGAAACGCCTGTCAAGTGCCTGAAATGCGCCGATGGCGCTCAGCCCGGTCTTACGTCCAAGCGCAGTCTCGGCGATCATGAGCGTGAAGCCGAATGTGACTGTAAGAATCAAATAGACCAGAAGAAAGCTGCCTCCTCCATATTTGGCAGCCAGATATGGGAAACGCCAGATGTTGCCGAGCCCTACCGCAGAACCGGCAGCGGCCAGAACAAATCCCAGTTTGTTGGAAAAATTACTTCTTGTTTGCATGAAAAACCTCCTTGTATGATATGCAATTAGTATGATTATGACATGATGATGGAAATAAATCAATTATTTTATGGTTATATTGAGGAAATTAATAAACAAACAAAAATAAAGAAATAACTGTTGACACGGGATAAGAAATGTGTTAGATTAATATTTGCGTGAAGCGAAAAAGAAAGCAGAGTGTCCACTCTCACCTTAGCGCAATCGAGCGACTAATGGTTTGATATCGATGACAGTATACCGTGAAAGGGTGTTTTGTGCAATGAGAAGTGGATGGTCTGAGAACTATTCACTTATTTTTATTTATGGAGGTGCACAACAATTAGCGATTTAATGATCAACGAACAAATCCGCGACAGAGAGGTGCGTGTCGTTAGCGAGAGTGGGGAACAATTAGGAATTATGTCAGCAAAGGAAGCAATGAAGCTGGCACAGGAAGCGGAACTCGATCTGGTTAAGATCGCTCCGACAGCAAAGCCGCCTGTATGTAAGATCATCGATTATGGTAAATACCGCTACGAACAGGCGAGAAAAGAAAAAGAAGCAAAGAAAAAGCAAAGGACTGTCGAAGTTAAAGAAGTGCGTCTTTCACCGAATATTGATACGAATGATATGAATACCAAGATGAATAATGCGAAGAAGTTCATTTTGAAAGGTAATAAAGTCAAAGTTACACTTCGCTTCAGAGGTAGAGAAATGGCCCATATGCAGCAGAGTAAACATATCCTTGATGATTTTGCAGATATGCTGAAAGATGTTGCTGTTGTTGAAAAACCGGCCAAACTGGAAGGCAGAAGTCTGAGCATGGTTTTAACTGAAAAACGTTAAAAATAAACATTTTATATTAAGGAGGAAATCATCATGCCAAAAATTAAAACAAATAGAGCAGCTGCAAAGCGCTTCAAAAAAACTGCAACAGGTAAGTTAAAAAGAAATAAAGCTTACAAGAGCCATATCTTAACTAAGAAATCTACAAAGAGAAAAAGAAATCTTAGACAGTCAACTATCACAGATGCTACTAACGTAAAGAACATGAAGAAAGTATTACCATATCTCTAAGATAGGGTTAACGATAGAAGGAGGAGTAAGAAATGGCAAGAATTAAAGGCGGCATGAACGCTAAAAAGAAACATAATAGAACTTTAAAATTAGCGAAAGGATACAGAGGAGCACGTTCTAAACAGTACAGAGTTGCAAAACAGTCTGTTATGAGAGCTCTTACATCTTCCTACGCTGGAAGAAAGCAGAGAAAGCGTCAGATGCGTCAGTTATGGATCGCACGTATCAACGCTGCTGCAAGAATCAATGGTTTATCATACAGCAAGTTAATGCACGGCTTAAAAGTAGCTGGTGTTGACATGAACAGAAAGATGCTTGCTGAGCTCGCAGTTAACGATGCAGCAGGATTTGCAGCAATCGCTGACGTAGCAAAGAAAGCACTTGCATAAGATAAGACGATTTGCTTAACGCTTGAGAGAGAAGAGGGAAGCCCCGCGGAGAAATCTGCGGGGTTTTTTGATAATACCAGGGCATCAAAGACATGAGTTTCATGCTTGCATGAAAACTCATGTCCTTGATGCCCGCTCAATCATGAGAAAGTAGCCCGACAGGGCGGATTTCGAATGATTGGAGGGCACTGGATGTCCAGTGGACATCCGTATAGCGCCGACCGAAGCGGAGCGAAGATGTGGGAGCACGAAGTGCGGAACAATCCGTAGGTATTATCAAAAAACAAAACGATACACTCCCACAAACTTCCATTCGAAACAGCCCGTCAGGGCGGATTTCGAATGATTGGAGGATTGTGGGAGCACGAAGTGCGGAACAATCCGTGGGTATTATCAAAAAACAAAACGACACACCCCACAAACTTCCATTCGAAACAGCCCGACAGGGCGCCTTTCGAATGTCCCACCCCCAAAAGAAAGGAGTTCCCCTTATGAATACCAAAAAAATCACCCCATCCCACCCGGAACAATCCCGCCTGGATCAACAATTCGATTTTATCCGTGAAATTGACAAAGAAAAGTTCATCGGCCGCCAGACCTATCTCACAGGCGCTGCCAGAAAGGAAAATGATGCAGAGCATGCATGGCACATGGCACTGATGACGATTCTCCTTAGTGAATATTCCAATGAGCCGATCGATGTGCTGAAAACAGTTACCATGCTTCTGATCCATGATATCGTGGAGATTGATGCCGGGGATACCTATGCCTATGATGAAGCCGCGAAGGCAACCCAGAGTGAAAGAGAGGAAAAAGCTGCGGAACGCATTTTCGGACTGCTCCCCAAGGATCAGGGACAGCGGTTGAGAAAACTCTGGGAAGAATTTGAAGAGAGAAAGACACCGGAAGCCAGATTCGCAAGAACCATGGATAACGTTCAGCCGATCATGTTGAATGCGGCGACGGATGGAAAAGCATGGGAAGAACATCAGGTGAAGCTTTCACAGATTTTAAAGAGAAATGAACGAACGGCAGAAGGTTCGGAGGAGTTGTGGGATTACTCGCGGAAGAATTTTATCGAGCCAAATCTGAAAAAAGGACGTATTATCGCGGATCGAGAACTGTAGCCGGGGAATCTTCAGCCGATAGATCGGCGTGAAATACAGGCAAAATTATTTAATATGGAAAGGCTTGATTTCCAATCGAGAAGAAGGTATCCTTGTATAGAAAGTATAAGATGGATCAGTAAATTCTCAAAGGAGGATATTTTATGTCATCAGAAGAATATAGCAAAGCATATAAAGCTGGAAAACGCGATTATCAGTCAAGGATGCTTCGGGGAGTCAGACCGACACTTCCTGTCCTTGATGATATACTCCCGACAAAGGGAACATTTTCAGAAGTGCCGCTTGGATTGGTTCAGATCCCGATGGATCAGATCGTGGGTACGAGACATGGTGGAAGAAGTAATGCATTTGCCGGAAATTTTATGCCGATTTTGAGGGAAAATACAGAGTTTGCGCAGAAATGGGCGACCTTAAGTACTATTCATGAAAATGAAGGCTTGAGGGATCCGATTAAGGCGTATGAATTTATGAATAAATTCTATGTAGAAGAAGGAAATAAGCGTGTCAGTGTCATGAAATATTATGGTGTTACGTCTATTCCGGGTACGGTAACGAGGATTATACCAAAACGTACCGATGAAAAAGAAAACAAAATATATTATGAGTTTCTCGATTTCTATGACTTGTCTAAGATCAATTATATTTGGTTCAGTCAGGAAGGTAGTTTTAAAAAGCTGCAGGAGGCTGTCGGAAAAGGCACGGATGAGGTGTGGAGTGAGGATGAAAAGCTGACGTTCAGTTCGGCTTATTCAAGATTTACTGCTGAATTTAAAGCAAGAGGCGGAGAGAAACTCCCGGTTACGGCGGGGGATGCATTTCTGGCTTTCATTAAGCTTTACGGTTATCAGACACTGGAAGAAAAGACCAGCAGTGAGCTGAAAGAAATGATTACCAAGAGCTGGGAAGAATTTGAGCTGATCGGTGTCGACAAAGAAGTGGAGCTTAAGATGAATCCGACAAGCGAGAAGAAACCACTTCTGAGCCGTCTTCTCCCGTTGAGTTCGCCGAAGCTTAAGATTGCCTTTATATATGAAAAAACGCCGTCATCTTCCGCATGGACATATGCCCATGAGCTTGGAAGACTGCATCTGGAGCAGACGTTCCCGGACGAAGTTACGACCGTGTATTATGATAATGTCACGCCGGAGACAGTAGAAGACGTGATAGGTGAGGCAATCCAAAATGGATGTAATATCGTATTTACGACGACACCGGCCTTTACACAGGCCAGTGTGAAAGCGGCGATCGCAAATCAGGATATCCGGATTCTGAACTGTTCTTTGAATACTTCTCATCGTTATATCCGGACTTACTACGCCCGTATGCATGAGGCGAAATTCCTGATGGGAGCGATTGCAGGCGCGATGGCTGAGAATAACAAGATCGCATATCTGGCCGATTACCCGATCTTTGGTGCTATTGCCAATATCAATGCATTTGCGCTGGGAGCGAAAATGATCAATCCGAGAGCACAGGTCTATCTGGAATGGTATAAGAAAAAAGATAGTGATGCGCTTGAAAATATCCGGAAATCAGGGGCAAACATTATTTCCGGTATGGATATGGTGATTCCGGAAGAGTCCTCCAGATATTTTGGTATTTACCGGATGGAAAACGGGTATCCGAGAAGTCTTGCCATGCCTCTGTGGCACTGGGGAAAATTCTACGAACAGCTGATTCGGACGATTATGGACGGAACATGGAAATACGATGATAAATCTACGGAACTGAAAGCAATCAATTACTGGTGGGGAATGTCATCCGGCGCGATCGATGTTATTTGCTCAGACAGCCTGCCGATTGGTACCAAACGTTTGGTTGAGCTGCTGAAGAAAACAATCAGTAGTGGAGAGTTTAATCCGTTCTCGGGAGTGCTCTATTCTCAGACTGGAATTGTACAGTCAGATCCTTCCAGAGATCTGACGCCGGAAGAAATTGTGACGATGGACTGGTTGGCGGAGAATGTGATCGGAACGATTCCGAAAGCAGATGAAATGCTTGAAGAAACCAAGCCCACGATCCAGCAGCAGGGAATAGAGAAGAAAGGCTAAAGAGATTATGAGGATACTTGCGATTGCAGACGAAGAATCTGCATATTTATGGGATCATTTTGAAAAAAGTAAACTGCAGGGAATTGATTTAATCATTTCCTGCGGTGACCTGGATCCTCATTATCTTTCGTTCCTTGCAACATTTACATCAGCACCGGTACTCTATGTGTGCGGAAATCACGATGATAAATATGCGCAGATTCCGCCGGAAGGATGCATCTGCATCGACGATCAGATTTATGTGTACAAAGGGGTCCGGATCCTGGGGCTGGGCGGTTCTATGCGCTATAAACCGGGAGAGCATCAGTATACAGAGCGCGGCATGAAAAAACGCGTACACAAACTCTGGTTTCAGCTGCTCAGAAGGAGGGGATTTGATATCCTTGTGACGCATGCACCGGCTTATGAACTGAATGATGGGAGAGATCTTCCGCATCAGGGATTCCGGGTGTTCCTGAATTTGATGGAAAAATATCGCCCGAAGTATTTCCTGCACGGACATGTACATATGTCCTACGGAAGACAGCATAAACGATACGACAAATTCCAGGATACGCATGTGATCAATGCGTTTGAACGGTGTGTGTTCGATTTTGAGGATGAAAATCCCGGAGAACATATCAGATAGAAATGAGGATAGAACATGAAGACAGACATTTTAACAATTGGAAAAATCACGATCCACGGTTACGGATTGATGATAGCGATCGGCATTTTATGCTGCATTGCAATGGGCATGTACCGAGCTAAAAAATACAAGCTGAATCCGGAAGCGGTCATCGATATTGCACTCTACGGAGTACTTGCCGGTTTTCTCGGAGCGAAGCTTCTCTATGTGATCGTTGAATTCCCTGCATTTATCAAAGATCCTCTCAGCGTCCTGGGATCAGAAGGATTTGTAGTGTACGGCGGAATTATTTTAGGCGTTTTGGCTGCCATTATTTACTGCAAGGTAAAAGGGCTCGTTTTTCTGGAATATTTTGATCTGTGTGCGCCTTCTATTTCTCTGGCTCAGGGATTCGGACGGATCGGATGCTTCCTGGCGGGATGCTGTTACGGAAGAGAGACACAATCCTTCCTGGGAGTAGTTTTCCCGGCCAACAGCATGGCACCGGCAGGCATTAAGGTATTACCGACACAGCTTTTCTCGTCAGCGGGCGATTTCCTAATAACGGCAATACTTCTTCTATATTACAAGAAGATCAAGCACACCGGAGACGGCGGAGCATTATATATGATACTTTACGGTGTCGGAAGATTCTTGATAGAATTCTTGCGGGCAGATGACAGGGGGAATATAGGAATGCTTTCTACCTCACAGATGATCTCAATCGTGATCGTGGCAGGGGCAGTGGTGTTGCTCTGGCAGAACAGAAGAAGAGACAGAGAGTTGTTATGAACGAATTAGAAAAATGTATGGCTGGTGAATGGTATGACTGTCACAATGCAATTTTTTTGGAGTATAAAAATAATGCAAGAAATTTGTTGTCGCAGTATAATTCTTTTGCATATAACCAGACAAGAGAAAAGACAGAAGTTTTGAAACAACTCTTTGGAAGCATAGGGGAAAATGTTTCGGTAGGAATTCCTTATTATCAGTAATCAAAAAGAACAAAAAATGGGAAGCCTCGAATCAAGGCTTCCCACTTAATTAAAAATGCGGAAGATGGGACTTGAACCCACACGACTGCAATAGTCACAAGATCCTTAGTCTTGCTCGTCTGCCAGTTCCGACACTTCCGCGCGACTGTTTTATTATATATTAAATAAATGGATTTGTCAATAAGAAAAAAGTTT
>JALFNN010000038.1 GCA_022774325.1 bacterium
AAAATATACTGCCTTTATGTTCGTACTAATCGTCGTGTGAAATGGCAATACGCTGAATACGGTGGCAGATACGAAACACAAGAAAAGGCAATTGAGAAAGCCAAAGAGCATTACGGAGATACCCCATTTGAGTATTTGATAACCAATCTTGAAAATGACGAAGAGATAACCGGTTTTGTGAACTGGAAATCAAAGTCTCTTGAATAACAGACAAGTAAGACAAAAAATAAATAGGAGGTACTAATGGCAAAGGCAAAAAAATTATACACCATATATGGCAAACATTCAAACATAATTGGATACGAATATAGAGGGGAGAAGTACGAAGTTGAGTATCCGGTGAATTCTACATATTGCTGCACATCTCCTAAAATACAGCACGCAGATAATCAAAAAAGAATTGATAAGGAACTTGACACCCCAACGAATAACAAGGTAGAAGCAAAAGACCTCGATGAAGTGATGAGGGAACTATATAAAATGTGGGAAAACTGACAAGTAGATAGATTCCCCACTGGGGAATGAAAAAATGCGAAAGGAGATAATAAAAATGAGAGAAGATACAATGCATAAGCTTATAAACATAGCTTTGCAGCGTTTTGATACTGTTGGGATAAACGTAACGACCGGAATGGAAGATAGAATTTTCTTCTCTATTCTCGGCGTTCTGACTTGGCAGGGCTTTGAAGCAGCGCTTAACTATGTTAATACCGCACAGCTCAGTATGATGATATGAATGACAGGAGGGATAAAATGACACTTTGCGAAAAAATCATATCAGAAGGGTATGTTATCTCAGACTGCCCATTTTGCGGATGCAAGCTGTCAGATTTTCCGATGATTTGTATATTGAAGCCAATACATTCAAAAGAATATCTGATAGCAAAGCTCAATAAAGGTCATTTTCTTAGTGGTGATAATGGGTATGCTGTTCATTGTATTCATTGTGGAGCTATAGGCGGAAGTGACACGGATCCGAGAACAGCAATAAAGAAATGGAACAGAAGGGAAGCTGAAATAGAGAAAGTATGAATTATATCGGAGCAAAATATGATGTCAAACATCCGATTCGCACCGGTATTGACGAAGAGAAACTTGAAGATCTGGAAAACGGAGGTGAACAGGTGAGGGAGATGTGATTATTAAAATTTCCTTGAAATACCTATTGACATTTTTGATGTTATGGTATATAATAATTGTAACAATAGGTGTTTCGCAGCCTTATAAATGGCGAAACTGAAACAGTTAAGGCAGATTTTTATCTGCCTTATTTTTATAAGAACCCAAAGGTGAGGTGATTTTCTATGAAATATATATCAGGTATATTTGCCTTAAATATAAACTGCGATCTTGATACTTGTGGAGATTGGCATCAATCTGCGTTAAACTGGGACTCATTCACTTTGCTTGAAAGTGAAAATAGCATATGGGGAGATTACGGGATTGAAAAAAATAAAACGATTCCCGGTCATTCGGTAAAATATAATGTTGCAAATCACATTCGGGCGCTTCTTGACTTAATTCAGCAGCATAACTTTGGACTTGCAGGCGGTATGCGTGAGGATTTTATATGTAATGATAAATATAATAAGGAAATTTTTGAAAAAGTATATATGCTTAGAAATTCCAACAGATGGAATGATATAAGCAGATTTATGGGAAAAGAATACTGCTTGAGATGGATTGATTTCTTGGAGGAACACAATGAAAGAATGGATGTATAAGCACAAGGAGGTTATCGAAAGCTTCTTGTTATTTCTAAATAAAGAATCTGATAATTATATTTTAAAAGGCGGCACTTCTTTAATGATGTGCTACAATCTTGACAGATTTTCAGAAGATATTGATTTGGATGCTGTTCATAAGAGTAACACTATTAAAAAAATTGTAGAAAGCTTCTGTGAGAAAAACAGATATTCCTTCCGAATTGCAAAAGATACAGATATCGTCAAACGGTATATGATAAACTATTCAGAAGAAAAAAATCTGAAGGTAGAGATATCCTTTCGGCGTAAAGAGCTGACGTTTAAAGATAAGTGTGAAATTATCAACGGAATACGTGTTTATAACATTAACGAGTTATGCGGTATGAAGTCATCGGCATACCTGAGTCGTGATAAGATCAGAGATTTGTACGATGTCGCTTTTATCTGTAACAACTATTGGGATGAAATATCTGAATCTGCAAAATCTGTATTAAGAAACGCTCTTGAATATAAGGGGATTGAACAATTTGACTATATGATTGCAACACAGAAAGATGAACTTATTGATGAAGATAAATTGACAGAATCATTTTTGACGATGTTTGATAAGCTTGGATTGCTTTATTCCGATGAAACGGTAACACATAAGTTAAATGAGTTAAATGTTACCTGTGATAAAATTGAAGCTTTTATCGAGGATAACGGACTGGATCACATTGACAAGGAGAATACTCCTGCAAAGAATAATGAGAGATAGTACAAGCCCATTCCCCACCGGGGAATGGGTATTTTATTTCTCAGATAACTTTGAATATTATTGCCGTACTGTTAGTTTATGGCTTCATTACGTTATTCTTTCCACATTCAGATTTTCCGCATATGGATAATTCGCATACCAAATGTCCACATTCAGATTTTCCGTATGTGGATAAACCGATTTTGGATAACCCGATTATTTGTGATATAATTTGATAAGTCTGCGAAATATGAAGGAACAGGAAAGGACTGGAATATGGATATTGAGTTGAAAAAAGAAATGACGTTTGAGGAGTGGCTGAAATATTGGTTTGAGACGTACTCCAGACGAACTGTAAAGCACTCTACAGCTGTATCTTACATAGGGTATATTAACGGTCATATTACTCCGAATATTGGCTCATTAACGCTGTCAGCACTTAATACGGACGTTTTACAGCGGTTTATTAACGCTCAGGCTGATGGCGGCAGTCTGAAAGGCGGCGGCTTATCACCCAAAACCTTGCAGAATATGAACCGAATGATACACAAATCCCTTGAGAAAGCCATTGAGCTTGACCTTATCGTGAAGAACTATGCATCGTTTGTGGAGATACCCCATAGAGAAGAAACTGAAATGAGGGTGCTAACCGTTGAGGAACAGATGTTGCTTGAGAATGAACTGAAAACAAGCACCGAAAGGCTTGCGTTTGGTGTTTATCTCAGTCTTACACTTGGCATAAGGCTTGGTGAGGTTTTGGGACTGAGGTGGTCTGATATTGATACCCGAAATGGGATAGTGCATATACGCCGTACTGTCAACAGGCTTGAAAAGCTTGACGGATCCGGAACTGAGCTTGTAGTCGGCACTCCCAAAAGCAAAAACTCTCTGCGAGATATCCCGATAAGTGAAGGATATTGTCAGAAATTGATGTGCTACTGGGCGAGATCCAGTCAAATAATGCGTAAGCCACCGAAAGATACTGATTATCTGCTCCGCTCGGCTGTCGGCGGTCCTGCTGAACCGAAAACTATGCAGAAAACGTTCAAGCGTATCTTGAAAGCAGCGGGCGTTGCAGATGCCAATTTCCACTCGCTGCGGCATACATTTGCCACCAGAGCGATAGAAAAGGGGGCAGATGTCAAGACACTCAGCGTGCTTCTCGGACATTCTGATGTAAACATCACCCTTAATCGCTATGCTCACGTTCTCGATGAGCAGAAAAGGAAAACGATGAATTTACTCCTCGGAGAATAAAAAACAGCGCAAAACAGAGCTGTTCCGCTGTTTTGCGCTGCGCAGACATATTATATTTGGTGCCGTAAACCGGACTTGAACCGGTACGATATCGCTATCGAGGGATTTTAAGTCCCTTGTGTCTGCCTATTCCACCATTACGGCAAAAAAATACTTGACAATTTAAAAAAAATATGGTATAATGTGGATAAAATAAAACGCACCCACACGCCGAAAACGGTCGCCAAACCATTTCCGGCGCATTATCAAGCAGATAGAAGCAATATCTGAATGACTTAGTGAATGCCTTGAAGTTGTATTCTTTTATGGTTGCAACCAACTTTTTGATTGGCTACAACTATATTATACAACATTTTAATACATTTGTCAAGCTGTTCAAGCGTGAAATCTGTTTGGTGAAAGTGCAGATTTTCGTAATATTGGACAGCTTGATTTTATATTTGGTTGCGGAGGCTGGATTTGAACCAACGACCTTCGGGTTATGAGGATAATAACCTTGTAGCAAATTTTTGAAATCAAGAATAATACAATTTAATATATAACTGAATTTATCAGTTTTTATTAAAAGACTATTTTTCCAATATTACGAACATTATGTTCGTGAGATTGAAAAAGTAGTCTTTTTCTTTTTCTCCGACAACAGGAGGGCTTTAAGTGGACGAAATACAGCGGATAATGCAGGATAATAACCTTACTTTGCAGGCAAAAGCAATATATATTTATTTCCTGCAAACCTCAAACGGTGAAAAATCCTTCAAACTGAAAAGCCCCTCTGAAATACAAAAAGAGCTGAAAATAGGCAGTTACGCCTACTATGCTCACGTTCACAGATTAGAAGCCTGTGGATATATCAAAATGGAACAAACCCGCAACGAAAAAAATCGTTATAGCGGAGTAAAATGTATGTTTTTGAACGGAGGAAATGAAAATGAGTAACAAGGCAATAAATGTATCAAAAAAAGATCTTTTGGCTGTTCATAATGATTTTCTTAATGATAACAGTCTCGCATTTGATGAAATTGGGCTGCTTGCATTTATGCTGTCTTGTCCTTCGGATTTTGATTTTTCGGCAGAAAATATTGCTAAATCAAGAAAAATGGAAGTGTGTGAAATAAACTCTATTTTATCATCTTTGAATAAAAAAGGATATTTCAGACAAATAAAACTTGTTGACAGACACGGAGAATTTGTTGATTGGGCGTATGAAGTATCAGATGAAGCACATCCTGAGTGGATTGGTACTTCTCCGGTAGAACTTGCATAAGGGGGTGGAAATAATGGGAGCAGTACGCAGAAAATTTAAAAATAACTTTACAATGGTACATAATGAGTATCTTAATGATCCACGACTTGGCAGCAGTGAAATAGGTTGGCTTACCTTTATGTTGTCCCGCCCTGATAACTGGAATTTCTCAATTGAGGGATTGGCACATACACATTCTGATGGAAAAACCAAAATTATTACAGCGTTAAATAAACTTAAAGCACTTGGTTATTTTAGAAGGATAAAGCTTATCGACAGCTCAACAGGAAGAATAATTGACTGGATCTATGAGTTTTCCGATGAAGTTCAGCCTGAATGGATAGAAACAGAAGATGTGTGTGAAACATATGAACAGCCACATTCTGATTTTCCAGATATGGAAAATCAGCCACAATCAAGTACGGATAAAATAAGTACAGATATTGATGATTCTGATAGCGAAAGCGCAGCTGATGAAGAAACAAAGGAAACAGAAGATCAGGAACAGGAGTTTATAAATTACAACAACATTATTAAAGCTCAGATAGGCTATGATCGTCTCTGCTCAGAATGTGACAAATATACAATTGACAGGATAAAAGATATTATCCTTGAAGTGATGATGTACAGAGGGAATATTATCCGTATTGCCAACAAAGATATCGAAACCGAGGAAGTCAAGGAATTGTTCGGTGCAATTGAATTTAAACATATTAAGAAGATTTATGAGTTAATTCAGGGTAAACAAATTAGGAATTTTAAGAGTTATATCAGGAAATCACTTTTCAATGCTGTGCGAGATGTAAAGATTAAGAAACCAAATGAATATACGTCTTATGACAATGAAACATTGCTTCTATACGCAGATGCCTGCGATAATAAGTTTAACAATGAGCAGATGGTATATATTGAAAATAGGCTGCTTTCTATTATTCCTTATTGCACAGAAACGGTTGATAGATATGATGTTGAACTTGAGCGTTATGAATATCTCCGAACATTGTATCTGCGTATGATGGCAGAAAATAGTCAAAAAACCATATTCAATAAGTTTAAATATTTCTGTACAATGCTTGAAAATGGGGAATATACGCCACGAACCGACAAATCTGCAAAGAGTAAAAAATCAAACGGATCCCCGTCATATGACTTGGATGCGATCTTTGAACACGCATTAAGCGATAGTTTAGTTGTAAATTCACGTCGTGAAGAATAAAGGTGGGTTAATAAATGAAAGCAGGAGTTTATCAATTATCGGATCTGGATAAGTGTCCTTTTTGTGGAAGTGAAACTTTTTTTGTAAAACTTCACGCAGAGGGAACTATATTCTTTCGGATAAATCCCGACGGAAGTGAAGAGAACAATGAGAATATGTATGATACTCTCACATTAACTGGGGGAAAAAGAGTATATTGTTTTAAATGCAAAAGCTTTCTTGGCAACAAAGAAACAAACAAATTAAGCACACCTGCGTTAATAGAATTATGCAATAAAGAGCAGAAGTGCTAAATGGAGGAGAACGATAATTATGCAGTTTTGTTTAAAGGATGATAAACCAATTTATACACAAGTGGTGATGTGGATTGAACAAAACATTCTATTAGGAGTATTTAAAGAAAATGAAGCAATCCCTTCTGTTGCTGATATTTCAGTGAAATATAAAATAAACCCAGTGATAATCAAAAAGGGAATTAGCGTTTTGATTGACAAAGGGATAATAAGTTGTGATTTAATTGTGCTTAATGGTACGGTTAATAAACTTAAAATG
>JALFNN010000090.1 GCA_022774325.1 bacterium
CGATTCCCGCCGTTTTATCATTAGAATCAGGGATCAGTTTCATCTCAAGACTTTCAAATTCCACACCGGAAGGAAGTAACACATATGCATTTTCATCGATACTCTTAATATTTTCCGATTTCTCTCTTTCTTTAATACTAATCTCCATTCCGCCGCCTTTGGCTGGCGGCACAAATAGTAATGAAAGTGTTCCAACTCTCTACGTTGTGCTGTAAAATAGTTTGCAAGAAGCTACACTACAAAGCACGGGAGGAGGAGTTGTAATAACTTTCTTCGTTTTAGACAGCATACTAATCAGTGTAAGTTCTGCCTTTTCAAGCACAAATAAGTGGCATCATGAATCCGTACACTAAGAATTGTTTAAGCACCTTAGTTTAATTGTGTGGCAGTTCAGTCAATGGCTTCTTATCATTCACGAAAGGAGTCTGACTATGAAAGTTACTTACCAAACCTGTTGTGGTGTCGATGTTCACAAATCTTTTCTCGTTGCCACAATCGTTAAAACTACTGGTGGCATTGAGCCTTCTTACCAAAAGAAGCGCTTTTCCACCTTTAACAATTCAATTCTTAAATTCAAGCAATGGCTTCTCGACAATGATTGCCATGATGTCTGTATGGAATCCACAGGTAAATACTGGGTTCCTGTCTTTAATCTGCTGGAAGATGATATCAATGTTGTCATTGCCAATCCTAAATGGGTAAAGGCCGTAAAAGGCAACAAAGATGATACAAAAGATTCTAAATGGATTGGAGATTTGTTCCGTCTTGGACTTGTCAAAGGCAGCTATATTCCTTGCAAGAAAGTCCGTATTCTCAGGGAATACACTCGCTATCGTTACAAGCTTGTTTCCTGCCGTTCAAGTGAAAAGAATAGATATCAGAATGCTCTTACCGTTTGTAATGTTGCATTAGATTCTGTTGTTTCCGATATCTTTGGGAAGTCATCCACATCCATTATCGACTATCTGCTTGAACAATCGGGTACATCCATTAACCACGAAGAAATCGCATCTAAGCTTCTTAGGAGCCTCAAATCCAAAGAAGATGCTGTTATAGAATCCATCGAAGGATATCAGATGACTGATGCCCAAAAATATCGTATGCGCCTCGTCCGCGCACATATGGATTATATCACAGCTGAAATCCATGATGTTGATAAAATGATTGAAAATATGATTTCTTCTAATCCTGATTTTGAAAATGCTGTCCAGTTTCTCTGTACCATTCCGGGTGTCAAACGTGATAGTGCAATCACTATCATCTCCGAAATTGGTACTGATATGTCTCAGTTCTCAAGTTCCAAACGTTTATGTTGCTGGGCTGGTCTTACACCAGGTAGCAATGAATCTGCTGGTAAGAAGAAGTCTGTTCGGATTACACGTGCCGGTGTCTACCTCAAACCTGCATTAGTACAGTGTGCTCATGCAGCCGTAAAATCTGACAAATCTCCTTACTACAAAAAGAAATATGAATCAATTGTTAAACGCCGTGGCAAGAAAAGAGCCATTATCGCTATTGCCCGTATGATTCTTACTGCCATTTACCAGATGCTGTCTACCGGTGAACAGTGGAATCCGAGCGATCTTTACAAAATCGATATGCCTGCACCTATGCTTGAAAAACAAAAGGCAAAGGCTATCAAACAAGCCAAGAAACTTCTTCAAAAGGAAGGATTACTTCCTCCTGATGAACCATTAGCTTCTTGATTTAATTTTCTAACTCTATAACACTTTAAAAAGTTGCCTGCCTTAGACAGCTTATTCAAGTGCGCCAATTTATGGTCTTCCTCTACTTTCTTTCACACTACTCTTCCTCCAGCATCTCAATTGCTTCGTCATCAAAATCCCAAATATCTTCATCCGGAATTTCTTCTGAAATATCTCCCGGTACTTCATCTTCCGAATTACGGATTTTTCGGAACCGATCTGCGATCTTCTTTCTCTCTTCATCCGTCAGGTCCCGTTTGACCTCTTTGGAACGAATGGAGATGAATTTCGCAGGAAATTCGTAAGTTTTGCCAATGATTTCACCGCTTCCCAACTGCCTGTGGACCTCTTTCACTCTGAATTGCTGCGGATTTGCAACAACTTTTTTGTCCATCTTTGTAATCCATCGGCGGTCTGTGACATAGATGCTGGCCATAGGATTTGTACGGCTTGCATTGATCACGATTTCCTGTTCTTCCAGCATAACTCCCATTACAATTCCTCCTTTTTCTGAAGTTCCCTTATGTACATGATGACAGGATTTGAGAATCCATCATTTTTAAGTAATTCTGTCATTTCAAGCAGCCCTTGCTTTGTATTAAGAGAAAATTCTGTATGATATATCATTCCCGCTGTCCCGCCATCATGTAATACTACCAAATAATACTCAAACATCATGACTCCTCCTTTACTGATCGGTGACGTCTCATTGCTTCTTTTGAGTCTTGCATATAAGCTGTAAACTGTTTAAATAATTCACATTCCTCGCAAGGTATTTGTTCCTGAAAAAACGGGCACAAGCTATTCAAAATATCGCATCTCAATGATCCTTGATCCCGTTTTCCTTTTTCTTTTCGTACAAATTCATAGCCAGGTACCCGAATAGCGCGGGGAACATTTTTCTCGCAGTCTTTTTCCAATAATCCGCACTCGAATAATTCCTGAAGATATGCATGGACTGTGCTCGTACTGGCAACATCTACTTCATCGGCGATTTCCCGGTAACTGGGAGCATATCCATGTTTTTGAATATAAGTAACAATATAATTATATATTTTTTCATCTAGCATAACTTTTCTCTTCTCAACATGATATTTTTCTTCTTTCGTTTTTTGGAACCATGGTTCCAAAATCACAAATCCAGTCTCAACTGACCAATTTCGTAATTCATCCACAGTGTTTCAATTCTGGATGCTCCATTTTCTGCCGCTGTTCGTTTTTGTACCTTTTCCCAACCTTTCAGCTTCTCATCATACAGATCGTTTTCGTATCCTGAAATCAGGATCTTTCCGGGATGATGTTGGATCACCTGCAGAAGTTCTTCGTGATCCGCTTTCGTCATTTCGTATTGATACAGATTATGATTTCTGGCATCTGGAAAATAAGGTGGATCCAGATACAAAAATACATCTTCAGAATGATATCTTTGAATCAGTTCCAGCGCAGGCAAACACTCGATTTGCACGCCAGCCAGTCTTTTGGCAGCTTCTTCGGAAGTTTCCGGCAACATTGCCCATGCCCTGGCGGGATTCGGGGCTGACCCTTGTTGTCCGTTTTTGAATCCATTTTTGTAACGGTTCCCGGCAGCGAAGCTCATCCAACATTTCACAGCAAATCTTCTGGCGCGTTCCATAGGATCTTCTGCCGGTTCGTAAGCAAGTTCGTACTCTTTTCTGGAATATGGCGTGTATTGAAGCAATCTTTTGAGTTCTTCAGGCTGATCACGCAAAATGCGGAAAAAGTTAACGACATCCTGATTGATGTCATTGACCGTTTCAATATGGCTTCGCTCTTTTGCAAACAAAACTGCCAAACTTCCTGCAAAAGGTTCTACATATACTTTATGTTCCGGAATATAATCTATAATCCATGGGGTTAGGCGGTTTTTAGCGCCCGGATATTTTAGTACTGGCCTCATGTGTATCCTCCTTTCTCTATTTATCATAGAGAATATGGGAGATTCCTGTTTTCCTGAAAAGAGAATTTGGCAATTCATCCCACAACCTTAGAGGCAGGGATATTCTTGCTAGATTTTTGAAAATTTTTCACAGAAAATGAATAAATATACATAAAAAAGAGAACTTTTACAAAGTTCTCTTTTGGTTTTTGTATCAATTTCTTTTTCGTTACACTAGCAATTTGGAATCTATATAAATTGTATGAAGGTAAAAAATGCGGCGTAAACAGGCGACTATTTTGCGCCTGGCGCATGTATTATCTAGTATTATTTAATATTAATTTTTCCGGGCCGCATACAATATATCGATAAAAAATGGAATTAAATACTATATATATGTCACTTTATTTTCTTCCACATACACCTCAGGGAAACAGAAGGCAAAGCGGATGTCCACTTTTTCGGAATCTTTGATTGTAGAATTGACTTCGTTGCCGATGTATCTGGCAGGTTTATCTACTTTTAATAAAATATCATCGCTTAATGCTAGCTTTTTCATAAATTATATACCTCAAATTACGCAATTTAACAATCGTAAAGTCAACGTCAGAATAAATTGTACTATAAAGTTTCTTTTATGTCAAAACATCAATATATACAAAATAGTTAGCTTAAAAAAACAATATTCTATCACTAAATTATAAGTAAGTGGCCAGGGAGCATTCCCCCTGTCTCTTCTTTCTTTAAACCCAATAAATCCACGGACACACTGTCACCTGTAAATTAGCCTGGCTCTGCCTGCATCCGCAGCGGATACCTCTTATCCGACCATTGAAAGCGGTGTTAAGGAGATTCAAAAATATGGAAACATTGTTTGAAGCGGAATGGCGCTCCGTTCCTCCGGAACGGATGCGCAGTTCTTGCGGAATATGCATCCCATCCCTACTTATTGTAGTTTCCACACCAAACAATTACTACAGAAATTATAGCACGCTTGTTTTCCAATGAATTCTCAGAATAAATAAAGTAAAGCCACAGAAAAAGAGAAAAGCCTGCAAACTAAATGTCCTATGCATTTAGCTTGCAAGCTTTAATCCTAACAATCAACTATGACAAATCATTGAATTAAGGAAATCATTGAAAATAACTTCTTCATATTCAAAAAGAGCATCATCAATTGCCTGAATTTCTCTCTTCCCCTTTTCCACAGTGATTGAGATGATTTTCTTATTTCCGTTTTCTTTCGTATGATATTTTATCAGATCTTCAAATTTTTTTTTCCAGAACGATAATGCAATTCATTTGCAGGACTAAGAAAATACTGGTCATAAAAATCAGAGAAAGAGCGATTATTTTTATTTGTAATGTAAAATTTCATGCACAATAGTACATTTGAATTCCTACATATGATATGCACTAAAGTTGTAAGATTATTTTCCCTCTTATAATATATAGATAAATTAGACATAGTATTTATTATTTCCGCATAATTTCCTATTTCTGCATTTATCTCCGAAACTAACATATTAATTCCTGTCACACTTAAATGTAATATTTCACTTAATTCTCTGCTAGTAACATCATTCAGTATAACATATCGAGTAAAAAAACTCCAGATGAAACAGAATGAATCATTTTTTTTAAGAATCACATCTTTAACAAAAAGACAATTGCAGACAGAACCAGTAAATGAAGTGGATAAAATATATAAAACCAATTTCTTGGAAGCCGGCCGTCACCCTTTTCACCGTTATATTTCCCGACAAGAATGAATGCGAGAGCGGCCGTTAATTCATAAAGTGAGAGAACAGCTCCGGCAATACACTGTTTTTTACGATCCTTCCGGAACAAATACAAGGCTGCGATCAGAAGGATCCCCATATAGGAATAATCAAACCGGCCCGCCGTGGCTGCCGCGCATCCCGCCAGGATGGCTGCTGCCATCATGAAACTGCGTATCAGAGGCGAATGCTCCAGTGTTTCCGCCTTCTCAAGCGCGTAAAGCAGCAGGATTCCGGTAAAAAGGGTAAAGAACACATTCTGCCTTTGCAGATCTAATTTGCCGAAAAAGGCTAAATCGAACGGGATTTCGGAAATCAGGGTAAAGCAGCCCATACGCATCAGATATTTTCTGCGGTCTTCGGTGTGGCAAAACCCTTCGATCAGCAGGAAACAGATGAGCGGAAAAGAGATCCGCCCGATCAGCCGGCAAGCTACGGCCAGCATACGAAAGCCGGTAATCTGATAAAGGGAAGTATTTTCAATCAGTACCGCACCGGCATGGTCTATCAGCATGGACCACATAGCCCAGAGCTTTAGATCCGCTCCATGATAAGTTCTTTTTTTCATCATCAGCATTTTATTCATATGACTCCTTTTTTATTTCTGGTGTATACTATAAATTCTTACAGCCAAAAAGTCAATTCATACGCTGGTTTTTAAATCCGGTTTTGATTCCATTTCAGGGAAGCAGATCCAGAAATTGATTGACATAGCTTCTGTAATCCGGCTGTGCCTGAATTTCTTCCATAATCTCCGTCTGGGAGAATTTCCATATGTGCTGGTTGCTGTAGTCCGCGGATAGGAAAACTGCAAAAAGGATCAGACTCAGCAGAATCCGGGCTCCCAGTGTTCCGGACGGCGTATGTACGGATTCTTCGCCATAAAGGCTGTGGTAAAGTGCACGGTAGCGGGGATGGACAGCCGGAGTACTCCCGCTCATTCCCATTTCCCTGGCCGCACGCAATAGTTCTTCTCTTTGCTTTTGGGTATTTGGCATGATGGATCGCTCCTTTCAATCAGGGTAGGCATGCTTTTTCGTGCAAAAAAATAAGCCGGCATATATCTTAAGAAAATATATGCCGGGCTGTCGGTTTCTATGAGTTCGGTTTTAGTGGGGACATTGAGACACGTTTTTCTCTTTATCTGTCCGCAAGTTCCCTTACGATATCGTCCCAGGTTACACCGCGTTCTACCATAAGAACCATTGCATGATAAAGGAAATCGGAGATCTCGTACTTGATCTCTTCCGGATTCGGATTCTTGGCCGCAATCACGATCTCGGTTGCTTCCTCTCCTACTTTTTTCAGGATCTTATCGATTCCCTTATCGAAAAGATAATTCGTGTAAGAACCTTCTTTTGGATGTATTTTCCGATCCTGAATCGTCTGGTAAACACTTTCAAATACCTGAAGCGGGTTGGTCTCGTCGTAATCGTTGCCCACCACCGGCTGGAAGAAACAGGTCGGATTGCCGGTATGGCAGGCTACGCCTACCTGATCCACCTTTGCGAGTAAGGTATCCTTGTCACAGTCAATAGTGAGGGATTTAACATACTGGAAATGACCGGAGGTCTCTCCTTTCGTCCAGAGGCATTGACGGCTGCGGCTGAAATAGGTCATCCTTCCGGATTTGACAGTCTGTTCAAACGCCTCCTGATTCATATATGCCAACATCAATACTTCAGATGTCTTATAGTGCTGTACGATAACCGGAAGCAGTCCATCCGAATTTAGTTTGAATTCGGAGAAATCCATCTTGCTTTCGAAGGATGTCATTCGAATTCCTTCCTTAGCGCAAGTTTCCTTATAGGCGGTGAAATCCATTCCTTTCTGGCTTACATAGCGTCCGGAGAGTCCCTTGACACCCGGACATTTCAGAATTTTAAGAAGCTCCGGTTCTTCCAGTGTATCGGTAACCACAACACATGGTATATCCGTGATATTCATGACCGAATCCAGATCCAGTCTGTGCATGAAAATGATCTCGCTGCTGTAGTTTTGAATGGTATGCTGCTGTTTAAAAAGTGCATCAAAATCATTTAAAGACACTGCGATTTTATCTTTTCCAAAACGTTTGGAAACCTCTTCCATCAGTTTTCCGGCATCCGGTTTGGAGAAATTCAGCATGGCGCGTTTGGCACCTGCATAGAGAATTTTCTTTACATCTTCCTGTCGTCTGATATTTCCCCCTGCAACCATCGGGATCTGGATAACACGGTTGATTTTTTTCATCAGATCGATGGACTCGTCGTGATCGTCATCGGAGTTGGAAAGGTCGAACACAAGAAGTTCATCCGCACCGTGATCGTTGTACTCCTTCGCCAGGGCTACTACATCATCGGATACGATTTCCATATTGTCAAACCATTTTACAGCTTTCCCTTTATTGATGAAAATACAGGGAATTAATCTTTTATAACTCATGTTGTACTCCTTTTTTCGTCGTTTCTTATAAGGTCCCCTTCGTTGACCATACATCTTTCATCCGGGGTTCTTCCATGACAGCCATATCCAGTGCTTTTCCAAATGCTTTGAATAAAGCTTCGGCCATGTGATGATTGTTGATGCCATCCAGTATTTTCAAATGGAGGTTCATGGCTGCACTGTAGGAAACGGCATAGAAGAATTCACGTATCATCTCTGTATCCATCTCTCCGATCCGCTCGGTAGTAAAGGACGCATCATATTTCAGATAAGGTCTGCCGGACAGGTCAATGGCGCACAGAGCCAGGGTCTCATCCATCGGAAGCAGAAAATGCCCATAGCGTTTGATACCTTTTTTCTCACCAAGGGCTTTCTGAATCGCCTGTCCGAGCACAATTCCGGTATCTTCAATGGTATGATGACAATCCACATCAAGGTCCCCGTTTACTTTGACTTTCAAGTCGAAAAGTCCGTGACGGGCAAAACCGGAAAGCATATGATCGAAGAAACCGATTCCGGTGGAAATATCAGTCATACCCTGTCCGTCCAGATTCAGCTCGACGGTAATCTGTGTTTCTTTTGTAATTCTTTCAACTATTGCACTTCGATCCGGCATATTCTATTCCTCCTCATTTTCAAAACGAACATGTACGGAATTGGCATGTGCGGTAAGCTGTTCTGCTTTTGCAAAGGCTTCGATATCTTTGTGAACCCTGGAAAGGGCATCTTTGGAGTAAGAAATAATACTGGACTTCTTCACAAAATCGTCTACGGAGAGCGGTGAGAAGAATTTGGCCGTTCCGTTGGTCGGCAGGATATGGTTCGGCCCCGCAAAATAATCTCCAAGAGGTTCGCTTGCGTATTCTCCGATGAAAATCGCTCCCGCATTACGAATCTTAGTCATCACTTCAAATGGATTCTTAGTCTGGATCTCCAAATGTTCGGAAGCGATCTCATTTGCCACATCGATCACATCATCCATCGTATCTGCAATCAGAATATAACCATAGTTGTCGAGAGATTTTGCAATGATCTCAGACCGGGAAAGAACTTTCAGGAATCCGTCCACTTCGTTGGAAACAGCTTTTGCAAGTTCCTCGCTTGTAGTAACCAGGATCGCAGAAGCCAGTTCATCATGTTCCGCCTGAGACAACAGGTCTGCGGCTACATATCTTGGATTTGCAGTTTCATCGGCAATCACCAGAATCTCGCTTGGGCCGGCGATGGAATCGATGCTTACATGTCCATAGACCGCCTTCTTTGCAAGTGCCACATAAATATTTCCCGGGCCCACGATCTTATCTACTTTTGGAATGGATTCCGTTCCGTACGCAAGGGCTCCGATTGCCTGTGCCCCGCCTACTTTATAGATTTTATCGACTCCTGCTTCTTTTGCCGCAACCAGCGTATTGGGACTGATCTTTCCTTCTTTACCTGGTGGTGTAACCATAATGATCTCATCCACACCGGCAACCTTTGCAGGCATGACGTTCATAAGTACGGAAGACGGGTAGACTGCTTTTCCGCCCGGTACATAGACTCCGACTCTCTGAAGCGGTGTGACTTTCTGTCCAAGGATGGTTCCATCCGGTTTGCTGTCGAACCAGCTGTTCTGACGCTGTTTTGCATGGAAATTTTCAATGTTGTTACGGGCTTTGCGGATCACATCCAGCAGGGAAGCATCCACTTCCTGATAGGCCTCTTCGATCTCTGCTTCGGTCACCAGAATGTTGTCCGCTGAAATCTCAGCTCCGTCGAATTTTCTGGTAAAAGCAAACACAGCTTCGTCTTTTTTCTCTTTCACTTCGTTCAGAATGGACTGTACGCTTGCTTCATACTGTCCATAGCTGTTCGGACTTCTTTTCAGAAGATCCTCAAGAAGATTCTGTTTCGTATCTTTATTCAGCTTTTGTATTCTCATCGTCTATTCTTCTCCTTTCAAAATCGTACGCATATTCATCAGAAGTTCTTTGATTCGTTTGTTCTCCAGACGCATACTGACCGGATTGACGATCATACGCGCAGAAAGCGGACAAACCTCTTCCAACACCGTCAGACCGTTTTCACGCAGAGTAGATCCGGTTTCCACGATGTCAACGATTACTTCGGAAAGTCCGACGATTGGTGCCAGTTCAATAGAACCGTTGAGCTTGATGATCTCCACAGTCTGATGTCGGGTGTTGTAGAAATAGTCCTTTGCAATCGCCGGGTATTTCGTTGCAACCCGGATCAGTTCGTGGTTATCCAGGCAAGATCTGGCTTCGGCAGGACCGCACACACACATCCGGCATTTCCCGAATCCGAGATCCAGTACTTCATGCACTTTTCTGCCGGCTTCCAGAATGGTGTCCTTTCCGACAACACCGATATCTGCCGCACCATATTCTACATAGGTTGGCACATCCGGCCCTTTTGATAAAAAGAATTTCAGTTTCAGTTCTTCGTTTACAAAAATCAGTTTCCGGGAATCTTTATCCTTCATCTCGTCACAGGTAATTCCCATCTGCTCTAACAGTTCCAGCGTCTGTCTTGCAAGTCGTCCCTTACAGAGGGCAAATGTTAAATATCTCATGTCCTTCATCGTTAATCCCTACTTTTTATTATTTTCTGTTCACCGGTCTGAAGATTGAACATTCGTATCTGACTGGTATTTTGAAGATACAAAAGTCCTCCAGCAAGCGTTCGTTTACCGTAGTCGATATAGAACTCGACCGAACGGTCCTCTTCTTTCATCAGTAATTCTGTGTTTTTATCTTTGCTTCGGAATTCGCGCGCCAGCAGTACAGCATCTTTCTGCCGTCCTTCATCGTAAATGATGAGCGTATTCTTCTGACCATGAGGAATCCGGATCTTCTGGCGCTGCAGTGCGTTCATCAGATCATCGATCACGATGGCAAATCCGATCGACGGCATGGACCTTCCAAATTTTTCTACCAGTTGATCGTAACGTCCTCCTTTTACGATGGCATCGCCTGTTCCGAACGTATAGCCGCGGAAAATGATTCCGGTATAGTATCCGTATGTTCCACACATACTCAGGTCAAAACTGATATAATCAGATACATTGTAAGCTTTCAGTACTTCATAGATAGCTTCCAGACGCTTGACTGCCTTGAGTGCTTTGGAACTCGGTGCGATCCGTTTTGCCTGTTCCAGGATTTCCACGCCGCCTACAAGCTCGGAAAGGGCGGAAAGCGCTTCCCGGGTGCTGCGCTTTACCTCTGCTTCTGTCAGCAATTCGTCCATTCCGAAATAATTCCGGTTTGCAATCAGCTCCCGTAGGCGTATTTCGGTTTCTTCATCCACGTGTGCGTCTTCCATCAGACTTTGGAAGAAGTCGACATTTCCGACATTGATCTGGAATTCCTCGAGCCCTGCCTTTTTCAGGCAGTCCACCACCAATGCGAGCATTTCGGCATCGGCATCTACGCTGTCAAGCCCCAGAAATTCAGCTCCGATCTGGGTGCTTTCCCGCAATCTTCCTTGGTAGCTGGAATGATTGATAAAAGTATTTCCGACATAGCATAGGCGTGCCGGGAATTCATGTTCTCCGAGAAGGGTTGCGGCAACTCGCGCAATCTGCGGTGTCATATCCGGTCTTAGTACAAGTGTGTTCCCCTCTCGGTCAAAAAATTTATATAATTCCTTTGAAGGAATCGTTCCGATCTCTTTGCGGAATACGTCAAAAAATTCAAATGTAGGTGTCTGAATATCATGATATCCGTATAAATGGAGTACTTTATGGAGGCGGTTTGTCAGCGCAAGCTTTCTGGCACACTCATCCTTATAAATGTCTCTGACGCCCTCCGGGGTATGTAATAACTGCTTCATAAATTGATAACTCCTTTTTATGTTCTGATTTTATTCTTTCTTCAGATATGCCATAGGCATGATGTGTTCGTTCACTTTAGCGTGCTACCACGTTAAACAAAGTCTTGTTGTATTATAAGGATTTTCCCACTAATTGTCAAGGTGTATCTTCTCGTAAATCCAGGTCTTTTTGTATCATTTCCAGATACGGAACATAGATTCCGCCTTTTAACTGCATGAAAAATGCAGGATTCAGTTCTTCTTGCCTCACACTTTTTCGACCACCCTCCTGCCCTCGCATCCAGAAATGTTTCAGTTCCTGAAAGCGCATGTAATAGAGTTCGTTTTTTGCACTGTAATAAATTATGATAAAGGAAATTCCGTCCTGTTTCTCAAAATTTTCCATGAATGTGATCTGATGCTCATGGATATTGTGAAGCGGAAAGGTATCGGTATTACATTCCTTGGCATCGAAGCAGACAGGAATCCCCTGTACAGCTCCGATATAATCTACGGTACTGCGCTGGTCGAAATACGCCAGCGTGATATGACGGTTTTCTTTGTCCATTCGTACCGGTGTGATCGGTGTGGGAATCTTCTGGATCAGGGCAAGCCCCTGATCCAGATAGCGTTCATTGGTACGGTTAATAAAATCTTCTAGCGTTGAACCGCGCAGTCCTCTTGAATTCCAGGTTGCCATGCCAGATGTTCTCCTTTTATAATCTGTTCCATCATTTCAGGAATCGGAGCAGTCACTGTTTTGCCGGATAATCCCGAAAGGGCTCCATCGCAGATCGGGAACTCCATCTTCCATGCATGAAGGAGTTGTGCTTCTAAGTGATAGCTCTTTTTGAAATAAGAATTGACTCCGAACGAACCGTATTTATAGTCTCCAATCACTGCATGCCCGATAGATGCAAGGTGTGCACGGATCTGATGGGTCCTTCCGGTGATCAAATGTACTTCAAGAAGTGTTTGTCTGCCGTTTGAGGCAAGGGGACGATAAGCCGTCTCAATTTCCTGCATCCGGGGCTCTTCTGTCTGACTGATTCTTACCTTATTGGTCTGTTCGTCTTTCACCAGCCATCCGTGGATATGTGTTTCTTTGGTAAGTTCACCGTTTACAATGGTAAGATAGTACTTTTTCATCGTTCTTAAGCGAAACATTTCCCCAAGCTGCTGCAAAGCGCGAAGTGTCTTTCCCGCAGCGACCAGGCCGCTTGTATTCCGATCTAGACGGTTACAGATACCGGGCTTAAAGCTTTTTAGTTCTTTTAAGTAGAGCGATCCGCTTTTGAGCATGTACGCAATCACATATTCGTTGAGTGAAATATCCTGTGGTTTTGCTTTCTGAGAAAGCATCCCGGAAGGTTTGTCGACAAGAAGAACCTCTGAATCCTCGTACAGAACCTGAAATGGAGTTTTTTGCTCTTTCAGACGCAGAAATTCATTCTGAATCGTCTCTTTTTTGCCTGAAAATTTTTGTATGGTTTCTTCCGCAAGAAAGAGTGTGATCTCATCTCCGGCTTTCAGTTTTTCATTTCCCTGAGCTCTTGCTCCATTTAATTTAATATTTTTCTTCCGAAGCATTTTATAGAAAAAGCTTTTTGGAGCTTCGCTTAAGTGTTTGGCCAGTAATTTGTCAAGACGTTGTCCGGCCTCGTTTGGTGAAACGATGATTTTCTGCATAACGGTCTCCTTCTACAGAGAAATATCCATTATAATCTGCTTGATATCATCTTCCAGACGCTGCTGATCTGCGCGTTCAACTGCGGCAATGTTATTCATTCCTTCAGCTCTGCTAAGAAAAGCAACATAATCATGGAAAATCTTAACGGTTACTTTCTCAATTTTATTCTGTGCAAGTATGGACTTGATATGCCTTGCGCAGTAATTCGTATCGACCTTTTTGTTTCGGGCATATCCACAGATCGTTTTACCTGAAATGGCAATTGCATCAACCGGCATCGCTTTTCGTTCACTGGTGATGACCAGGTCATAGAGCATCGTCAGGTATTCCGTCACACCGGAAATCTCAAGCTCTGTCGCCTCATCCATGGAATGGTGCGGAAGGAGCATGATCAGATTGACCAGTGCTCTGCATGCCGGTAAGCATGCAAGGATGGCTACCAGTGTAAATATATTCAGTCTTGTATGGTTCAGAAGATATCCGGCAATAAGAAGCCCTCCGATCAGAGATGCCTCCAGAATCAGCTCGATCATAAGCTGAACTTTTCTTTTTTTCAGATATCCTGCTTCTCCCTTATGTATTTTCATTTGTTATCCCGCCTTACTTTTTATATCATTGATTCATTGTGAAGTTATCCGAGTTTTTCCATCGCTGCCAGAATCATGTGATCCGGAAGCAGCTTGGCCGCAGCCTGTGCCGCTTTCATCGGAATTCCGTAGACAGACATAGATTTGCGGTTCCTGGCATCGATAAGAGCCTTTCTCACTACGGAAGGTGCATCACTGAGAACCTTTTTTTTCATCAGACTGTTATTGGTCCCTGCTACATCAAAGAATTCGGTATCTACCGGTCCCGGACAGACAGCTGTGACAATAATTCCTTTCTTTCTGACTTCGGCACCAAGCCCTTTGGAAAAGCTGAGTACATAGGATTTTGTGGCTGCATATACCGCGAATCCGCTCTGTGGGCAGAACGCAGCAGCACTGGCCACATTTATGATCCGGCTCCCTTTTGACATGTAAGGAAGGCAAGTCAGAGTCATCTCGGTAAGTCCCCGGCAATTCAGATCGATCATGCGGAGCTGCAGTTTTTTATCTTCGGCTGCAATCTCTTCGATCGTTCCCATTTTCCCGAATCCGGCTGCATTTACCAGCATTCGGACATCCGGATTCTGATTTTCCAGGCGGTTCAGCACCTGCTTGTAAATTAGATCCTCTTCCATATCTCCTGCAAAGACACGGATATACACTGGAAGCTTTTCTTTCAGTTCTTCCAGCCTTTCGGCTCTTCGCGCAACCACCCAGATCTCATCCAGATTCTTATAGAGACGTGTAATCTGTCTGACAAATTCACGGCCGAGCCCGGAAGATGCTCCGGTTACAATTGCTATCTTCATCGTATCACCTCTTCTTTCTTGCGTTTGATTTCTTTGTGGGAACGGTTTTCTTTTTCATATCCGTATTTTTCTTTGAATCTTTCTTTTTCTTTGATTCTGTATTCTGTTTTTCAGAACGCAGTTTTCTGGGACGAATCAGACATTTTTCTCCGAATCCGACCAGATCCATACGTCCTGTCTTCTTCAGTGCTTCCATGACCAGATCGTAATTCTGAGGGTTACGATACTGGATCAATGCCCGCTGCATCGCTTTTTCATGCGGATTCTTTGGCACATAGACCGGCTTCATGGTACGCGGGTCTACACCAGTATAGTACATGCATGTAGAAATCGTGGACGGTGTCGGATAGAAATCCTGTACTTGTTCGGGCATATACCCAAGATCTCTCAGATATTCTGCAAGACATACTGCATCTTTAAGTGTAGATCCTGGGTGCGAAGACATCAGATAGGGAACCAGATACTGCTTCAATCCCATTTTCTGATTCAGCTTCTCATATTTTTTTGTGAATTTTTCATATACGGCATGTTCCGGCTTGCCCATCATCTTCAAAACATCATCCGATACGTGTTCCGGTGCGACTTTCAGCTGGCCGCTGACATGATATTGACAGAGTTCCCGGAAGAACGTGTCGTCCGAATCCGCCAGAAGATAATCAAACCGGATTCCAGAACGAATGAAAACTTTTTTCACCTTCGGCAGTTCTCTTAATTTCCTTAACAGAGCCGTATAGTCTGTATGATCGGCAATCAGGTTTTTACAAGGGGCCGGGAACAGACACTGTTTGTTCGGACAGGCGCCGTATTTTAATTGCTTCTTGCAGGCGGGTGCACGGAAATTTGCAGTTGGTCCACCTACATCGTGAATGTAGCCTTTGAAATCCGGGTCTTCTGTAAATCCCTTTGCTTCTTCAATTAAAGATTCATGGCTTCTTGTCTGAATGATACGACCCTGATGGAAAGTCAGTGCGCAGAAATTGCAGCCGCCGAAACAGCCTCTGTTGCTGATCAGGCTGAATTTCACTTCACTGATCGCCGGTACTCCTCCGAATTTTTCATAGGACGGATGATACGTTCTCATATAGGGAAGGCTGTACACATCATCCATTTCCTGCTGGGTAAGTGGTTTCGCCGGTGGATTCTGAACCACATAAAGATGGTCAGAATAAGGTTCCACCAGACGTTTGCCGGAATAGGGATCCGTATTCTGATACTGGGTGTAGAAACTCTTGGCATAGAGAAGCTTGTCTTCTTTCATTGCTTCGTAGGATTCCAGCATGACTGCATCATAAATGCTGTCCAGACTCTTCACTTTGCAGACAGTTCCGTCAAGATAGGTCAGATCTTTGACATCGAGTCCGGCATCCAGTGCCTCTGCAATCTCAATGATCGAGCGTTCCCCCATTCCATAGGAAATCAGATCTGCTCCGGAATCCAGAAGGATGGAGCGTTTCAGACGGTCTGACCAGTAATCGTAGTGGGCAAGTCTTCGAAGGCTTGCTTCGATTCCCCCTAAAATAATCGGAGTCTTTTTATAACGCTGGCGGATCAGATTCCCATAAACCACAGCGGCATAATCGGGACGTTTTCCCATCACGCCTCCGGGAGTGTAGGAATCCTGATGGCGCCTTTTCTTTGAAACGGTATAATGATTGACCATGGAATCCATATTTCCCGCAGAAACCAGAAAGGCCAGACGCGGTTCCCCGAATTCGCAAATGCTGTCCGGCGTTTTCCAGTCCGGCTGTGACAGGATTGCAACCCGGTATCCGTGTGATTCCAGAAGCCTTGTAATGATGGCATGACCAAATGAGGGATGATCCACGTAAGCGTCTCCGCACACATAGACAAAATCAACCTGATCCCATCCTCTGTCCTGCATTTCCTTTCTGTTAATTGGTAAAAATCCCTGACTCATTTATAATACCTCGAATGTTTGATTTTTTATATCATGATAGCTGTGAATATAATAATCGGCAAGCTGCCGTTTCTTTTCTTCCTGCCAGCTGGAAAATGCATCTTCTACAGCACACACCTTCATACCGGCATTTTTCCCGGCAAGGATGCCCATCGGTACATCTTCAAACACCAGGCATTTCTCCGGCGCAATGCCAAGATTATTTGCAGCAGCCAGATACACGTCCGGGGCCGGTTTGCCCTTCTTCACTTCACAGGATGTGCAGATTACATCAATATCATTCTGGATTCCCAGAGCATTCAGTGTGGCCAGAACCAGTTTCCGGTCATTGCTGGTCGCTATGGCGGTACGGATCCGGTTTTTGTGGATTCCATGCAGGAACTCCTTTGCACCGTCTTTCAGCCTGACCTCATGCGTATATTTATGCAGTGCCATCTCATACCATTCCTGTTTTATTTCCTCGATCGTGCGCGGAAGTTCGGGAAAGACATCCAGATAATACTGTGCTGTCTCTGTAAAACTTTTCCCTTCCATCTGTTCGTAAAAATCCTCCGGCGCACGAAGATGGTATTTCTCAATATATTCTTTGTCGATTTCGACCCAGACCCACATGGAATCAACCAATGTTCCGTCCAGGTCAAAGATCACGGCTTCCATTTCTTCTAACATAACTTCTTCAGTTCCTCCTCGGTCAATGGACGATACTCTCCTTCTCTGAGCTGTGGATCCAGTACAAGTGTTCCCATGGACTCTCGCCGCAGATAGATCACCTTCTTGCCCCGAGCTTCGAACATTCTTTTGACCTGATGAAAACGTCCTTCCTGAATAGTAAGACGGATCTCGGATTCTTTCCCGGAAGTCAGGATCTCAAGTCTGGCCGGAAGGGTCAGCTTCTCGTCTCCTATATCTATTCCCTGTGCAAATGCATCTGCATCTTCAGAATTAACTTCTCCGTCTATTTTTGCATAATAAATCTTATCGACATGTTTTCCGGGCGCCAGGAGGCGATGCGACAGTTCCCCGTCGTTGGTGACAAGAAGCAGTCCTACCGTATCCTTGTCCAGTCTTCCTACGGGAAAGAGATCCTTTCTCCGCTGTCCTTTGAACAGATCAAGCACGGTTTTCTCTTTTGGATCTTTTGTCGCAGAGACCACTCCGGCCGGTTTGTTCATCATGTAATATTCCATCCGGCGATACACAACTTCTTTTCCGTTCACCGCGATTTTCTGCGTATCGGCATCAACCTTCAGTTCCGGTTTTTTCACCGTCACGTCATCGACTTTTACCATTCCCTGACGAATTGCTTTCTTAATCTCACTTCGTGTACCCATATCCATGTCGGCAAGGTATTTGTCTAACCGGATCATGCAGACTGATTCCTCCATCCTGGCAGATATTTATTCTTCAGTGTTCCTCCTGCAAGCTTGCCCCATCCAAGCGGATATCCGTCCACACAGACAAGATGCCATCCCTTTGCCCGGGAAGAAACAAGATCATCTACGTCGATGGTCTCACCTTTCAGATAACGCTGTACACGTGTATCTTCCGCTTTTAGATCCAAGGTATGGGCATATGATTCCATCGAAAGATTCATGGCAAGCGCCTGGCTTGGCTCAAAACGCTTTTTCTTTAGTTCTCCAAGCAGAAGGCCGCTTCTCAGAAAACGGATTCCCTTTAGATCAGGCAGATCCTCCGGCATGTAATAAACCCGTTCATTGCGGATATCAAGGCGTTCCGGCTTCAGATCCCATGCGACATCCGCAAAAAATTCAGAAAGCTCTTCCGGAATTTTCCTGCCCCCCTTTGCGGAAGGATAATGATCGGCATCATGTTCTGTATCCGCCTGTCCTTTTTGCAGAAGTGCCAGGAAATGCCCCTCGCCTCTCATGCGGTGCGGGAAAATGCGTACGGTTTTCGTCAGTTTGGGAATTCCTCCGTCTATTGCCGATGGGATTCCTTCTGCAAAGCCCTCATATCCTTTCATCTCAAGAATTTCAAATTCCGGATATTCCTTCAAAAGATGCATGATCGTACCTTCATTCTCTTCCGGATCGAAGGTACATGTTGAATACAGCATCATGCCTCCCGGCTTCAGCATGCGTGCAGCCTGGGTGATGATGCTTCGCTGGAGTTTCGCAAAAAAGGATGGGCCATGTTCTTCCCAGGCTTTTACCATCTTCCTGTCCTTGCGGAACATCCCTTCTCCCGAGCAGGGAGCATCGATAAGAATCTTGTCAAAATATCCGGTAAAATAGTTCTCCAGCTTACCCGGTTCTTCACTGAGGACCAGCATGTTCCCGATGCCGAATACTTCCAGATTCTTAAGAAGCCCCTTTGCACGGGAACTGCTGATATCATTGGCAACCAGTACCCCTTCTCCCATAAGCTTTGCTCCAAGTTCCGTTGCTTTTCCGCCGGGGGCTGCACATACATCCAGCACACGTTCTCCCGGTGATACAGGAAGCCGATTGGCCGGTGTCATCGCGCTGGGCTCCTGCAGATAATACAGCCCTGCAAAATAGTAGGGGTGTTTCGCCGGCGCGACCTGCTCCCCGTCATAATAAAATCCATCTTCAATCCACGGGATCGGTGTCAGCGGAAATGGTGCAATTTTCAGGAAGTCCTCCACAGAGATCTTTCGTGTATTAACCCGAAGCCCATAATAACGCGGCTCCTCGTAACAGCGGATATATTCCTCAAATTCAGAGCCCAGAAGGCACTGCATCTTTTCTTCAAATCTTTCTGGCAATTGTATCATGAATCTTTCCTCCATATCGTTTAAGTATAACATAGTTAGAATGAACAGGAAAGTTTTTTCTCTTCCAATGTTCGTAAAATCCAGTACGGATTCACACTGATCTCATTTTCGCCAGGATATAAATAGATACCGATATGGAGATGCGTCGGAAACATTCCTTTTGTCCCTTCTTCCCCATAACCAGTATTTCCCATAAATCCGATGAGATCTCCCGCACAAACAGTGTCTCCTTCCTCCAGATCCGCATAGGAATCCAGATGTGCATAATAATAATAGCCGCCTTGAGCAGACAGAATTCCGATACGGTATCCGCCCCTTTCCAGCCAGCCTTTATTCATAACAGTGCCGTCCGAAATACTGACAACCGGATACAGACCGGGTACATCTTTCGAAGCCATAAGATCAGTACCCTCATGTCCTCGTTTTCCACCATAGGTGCGTTCGTTCATCCAGGAATCCGTAAAATGGACCTGATATTCCTCATGTACAGTTGAGTTCGGCACCGGAAAATAAATTGCTTCATTCCAGATTGCACAGCAGGCGTCCCTGTACGCTCTCCAGGCAGGCCTGGAGGTCCACAGCTTTTCTTCCCCGTTTTCAAATCCCCCCAGCATCATCAGCGCTGCGGATGTTCCCCGGTCCTCCGGCTGCATCTCTTTCAGTATCTTGAGATTTTCCTCACCGATTTCATGAGAGCGGAATTCATCCGAAAATATCGTCGTATCATTCAGTTTTGTCAGACGTGCCCTCATCTTCAGATTTGTGTTAAGAATCATAACAAGAAAGGCAGCACCCAGTAGATACAGAAGGAAAAGGCCGGATTTGTTTTTACGCATCCAGACGCATCTCCGTTTTTTTATGAATCTATGCGTAATAGCGAAATCTTATGTTATTTTCACTGGATCCGGAAATGGAATAAACTGTGATATTGTCCCGTATATTGTGAAGAAAAGATTTTGTATTTTGAGGTTTTATGAAGCATAATCTCAACACATTATTCCTGATCACACTTTTTGTCCTGATGCTTACTTTCCCGGGAGTAGTATTTGCAGGTGCCAGAGAGGGGCTTCTTCTATGGTTTCGAACGGTTCTTCCCACCCTGTTTCCGTTCATGGTTATCACCGGTCTGCTTACAGGAAGCAGTGCTCTGGAAGCAATATCTTCTCTTTTGCATCCGGTAACCGGTGCATTATTTCAGATATCGCCGGCTTCTTCTCTTGCCGTTCTGACCGGCTTTTTCTGCGGATATCCAATGGGTGCAAGAACCTCCGTAAGTCTTGTGAAATCCGGATATATTTCCGAAAAAGAAGGTGAATATCTGTTGTCTTTTTGTAACAACACCAGTCCGATGTTCGTCATTAGCTATGTATGCATGCAAACGCTGAAGCGAAAAGATCTGGCTTTGATAAGTCTTATGATTCTGGTCTCATCCTCGGTAATCTGCAGTTTCATTTTTCGCAACTTTTACGGTAGAACCAGTACCCCGAGAGCATCCAAAATTATGGCGGATCTCTCATCGAAGCCGGAAACGATGTTGGAACTTCTTGATGACTGTATTACAGAGAGCTGTGAAGGAATTGTGAAAATAGGCGGATATATCATCGTCTGCTCCATTGCGCTTGCATTGCTCAAGGAGATCCCTTGCAGAAATTTGATCTGGTGCAATTTGATTCTTCCCTCTATAGAAATCACAGCCGGTATCAGCATGCTGGCAAATAGCCGGTTTTTCTTTCCAATCCGGTATGCTCTTATGATGGCACTTATTTCTTTTGGTGGAATCTGTGCTGTATTTCAGACCAGATGTATGACTGCGAAAACCGATTTCTCCATGGCACGCTACATAACAGAAAAGCTGATTACCGCTTTGGTAACCAGCCTTTTATCTTTTGCCTTTGTGACATTGTATCGTTGATGAATTGCCGTGCTCCCCTTATTATTCTTCCGGTAATTCTTCTGTACCGAATTCTGCTTCAAGTCCTCGAGCAGATTTATCCGGTATTTCAAGTTCTGCGCGGTTGTTACGTACAACATCGTAGCATTCCTGCAGAGAATTCACAAGTCCGTCATACTTCGTCGTATAACTGTCCAGCGTATGACCAATGATGCTTTCGGCATTTGCAAGAAGATCATCCGCATACTGCATCGCACCGATGCGGATATCGTTTGCATCGTTCGTTGCATTATCCAAGATCTGCTGAGCCTGCTCTGTGGCCGCCATTACGATCTCATTTGCCTGAGAATATGCCTGCTGCATGATCTCATGTTCACTTACAAGCTCGTTGGTGTGGATCTGCGCTTCCTCGATCATGCTTTCTGCTTTAGACTGGGCATCGGCAAGGATCGCATCTTTGTTTGCGATAATCTTCTGATAGCGCTTGATCTCATCCGGAGTTTTCATACGGAGTTCGCGAAGAAGTTCATCCATCTGATCCTTATTTACAATAATTTTAGTTGTAGATAAGGGCTGAAATTTACAACTGTCGATGTACTCTTCAATTTCTTCAATAATCTGTTCAATACGGCTGCTCATAATTTACACTCTCCTTCTTGCCGTTTGGATTTACGGCATTTTATCTTTCATTCTGTCAGCTACAGCTTCCGGCACAAATTGAGAAATATCTCCGCCAAAGGCTGCCACTTCTTTTACAGTTGTTGAGCTCAGATATGAATAATCCAGGCTGGTGGTGAGAAATAATGTCTCTATATCTGACTGCAGCTTCTGGTTCGTCTGAGCCATCTGCAGTTCGTATTCAAAGTCTGTGATCGCACGAAGTCCTCGAATGACAACTTTCGCATCCAACTCCTTTGCGAAATCGACAAGCAGTCCTTCAAAAGGAATAATTCTGACGTTCGGCAGATTACAAGTTACTTCTTCTAACATTTTAACACGTTCTTCTACAGAAAACAACGGCATTTTTGCTTTATTCCGCAGCACACCGATAATCAGTTCGTCCACAATATTACAGGCTCTTGTCATGATATCGAGGTGCCCGAAGGTAACCGGATCAAAACTACCGGGATAGATTGCTCTTAACATTGGTCTTCTCCTTTGCGCTGCACAAAAACATGTGCATTTGTTTTGTATTCTTTTCGTTTAATCAAAGAGAAACCAAGCCCCTCGAGATAGGAAAAATCCGTTTCAAGAGATGCTTCTACGATAATCAGTGCGTCGTAAGCAAGCAGTGAAGAATCAGCCAGATATCCGAGCATCTGCTTTTCCAACAGATGATTGTACGGCGGATCCATAAATACATAGTCAAATCTTTTCTTCCCTTCCAATTTTCGAAGTGCTCCTAGCGCATCACTTATAATCACTTCAGCCTGACCGGAAAGCTTCGTCCGTTCCAGGTTTTCCCTGATACACGCTGCCGCACGGGGGTTCTTCTCTACAAATACCGCTTTTTCTGCACCTCGGCTCAGAGCTTCGATACCGATTGCACCGCTGCCTGCAAAAAGATCAAGAAAGGTGCAGTCGCAAAGCCCATGTGAAATCATATTGAAAAGAGTCTCCTTGATCCGGTCCGTAGTCGGACGGGTATCCATCCCTTCAATCGTCTTCAGTTGTATACGCCGTGCTTTCCCTGCTATCACTCTCATCGTATCTTCTCCCTGTTAAATTTCCCGTTTATTATAATCTCTCACACAAAAGCTGTCAAACTATTTATCCATATGTACTTTTAATTGTGCAAACGGAATTTCAATACCGTTCTCATCCAGGGTCAGTTTGATCGTTTCCAGCAGTCGCCATCGCGTCGGCCAGTATTTTTCCGTCTTCACGAATGCACGCACTCCTAATACGACAGAACTCTCTCCCAGATCATGTACGAATACAATGTGTTCCCTTTCTTTATCAACATCTTCGTCCTTATCCAGAATGTCGTAAAGGAGCGCTTTCGCTTTACGCAAGTCAGAATCATAGGAAATGTCTACCCGTAGATCCAGTTTGAGATATTCTTTGTCGGAAAAATTGGTCAGACTGGTATTTGCAAGTGTACCGTTCGGAATGACGATCGTTTTATTGTCCACCGTTGAAAGCTTTGTATAAAAAATCTGTATTTCCTTCACCGTTCCTTCGTTGCCGTGACTGTCCTCCATAATATAATCCCCGACTACGAACGGTTTCAAAAGGAGAATCAGCATTCCGCCTGCAAGATTGGAGAGACTTCCCTGCAGTGCAAGGCTGACTGCCATACCACCGGAGGCAATAATAGCTGCTGTGGATGTGGATTCGATGCCCAGTTCATTAGCCAGATACAGAACCAGAAGAATATGGAGCCCGAATTTCAACAGGGAATCCACGAACTGGCATGCACCGGTATCAATATTACCGCGTTTCATGGAGCCACGGACGATCTTCCTTACCCAGCCAATCAGGCGATGCCCGATATAAAAGAAGACAAGGACCAGAAGCACACGGATCGCGAATGAAAGGACTTCCGGTCCTTTTGTCTCAAGTATTTTGTTAAATGTACTGATTTTTTCAACCGCTTCTTCTGCGTTTACTGTAAGATCCGTCGATTCGGCAAGAAATAAAACAGGATTACGTAACTGCATGCTATTGCTCCTCCTTTAATGCAAGAAATGCTGCCAGATTTCCTCGTTTTCCATTCGATGCACGGTGTGAAAACAGAAGATCCGGATTACAGCAGGTACAGAGATTCGTCACGGCCAGATGCTCCGGTAAAATGCCGGCCTGAAGAAGCACAATCTCATTTGCTTTCCATAGATTCAGCTGATATTTTCCGTTCTCCTTTCGATCATATAGATCGTTCCAGTCTGCTTCATCAAATGCGTTCTGAAATTTCTGAATGACATCTTCACTTACTTCATAGCAATCCTGACAGATGGAAGGCCCGACTGCCGCAAGAATATCTTCCGGCCTGCAATCGAATTTGCTTCGCATGATATCTACAGTTACCTGACCCATCCTCGCGGCAGTTCCCCTCCACCCAGAATGACTGGATGCGATGACACGTTTGACCGGATCAACAAAAAGAAGCGGAACACAGTCTGCATAGAACGTTACAAGGCAGATGCCGGGGATATTGGTCACAAGGCCATCCACATTATCATAATCCCGCTCTCTCGTCACTCCTTTTCCGGCATCTGCTTCCGTCACAATCCGGACATTGGTAGTATGTGTCTGGCGTGAACAAACCATACGGGCAGGATCAACGCCAATTGCCTTTCCGATTCTGCGATAGTTTTCACGCACATTCTCCTCCGCGTCACCACGGGTATAGCTGAGATTCATTGTCGCGTAGATTCCTTTGCTCACACCACCAAGACGTGTAGAAATCCCGTGATTCACGATGTTCGTATTTCCAAAAAGCGGATACTGAAGGAAAGGAACCTGTTCGATTTCTTTTTCTTCAAATACCTTTCTGTTATCTTTATAATGTAATCCTATTTTCATTCTTACACTCCTGTAAAATCAAATGCATTTTTTACCCAAGTTATTTCCTGATCCGTAATTCCGATCACGTCAAATCTGCAGAATCGTTCTGTCTGATTCGTCTTTGTAAGATAATACAGTGCCGTTTTGGAAATCCGGCGCTGCTTTTCTGGATGCACCGCTTCAAGCGGAATCGCAGATTGGGAACCACTTCGGTATTTCACTTCACAGAATATCAAATCACATCCGTTTTCTGCGATGATATCGATCTCGCCGTTTCTGCAGCGAAAATTATACTGAAGGATCCGATAACCCTGCTTTTTCAGAAAATCTCCTGCAAGGAGTTCATAATCAGCTCCTGTTCTTCGTCTGTTTGAATGATGATTTCTGTGTCCCTTTTGTATGTTCATATCGCATCAGATCTGGTTTCCCGTAAGTACAACCTGTGTGTTCAGATAGCTGATCACGCCGCTCTCTTTCTAGCGGATCAGTCAAAAAAATTTTTAATGAATGTCTGTCGGTGGATCGGTGTCGGACCGAGACGTTTCAACACTTCGATATGTGCGGCGGATCCGTATCCTTTGTGATCCTTAAAACCATATTCCGGAAACACTTCATCGTATTGGATCATGAGCCGGTCCCTTGTGACCTTCGCAATGACGCTTGCTGCGGCTATGGAAAGGCTTTTTGCGTCCCCCTTGATGATCGGCACCTGTCTGATAGAAACTTCAGGTATGGTAACGGCGTCATTGAGCAGGACATCCGGTACGCAGTTCAGATTGTCGATTGCCTTATGCATTGCTTCATAAGTTGCCTGAAGAATATTGATCTCATCGATTCTTGCCGGGCTTGCCATACCGACACCGACCGAAATCGCTTTCTCCATGATCTCATCGTAAAGACATTCTCTTCTCTTAGCAGAAAGCTGTTTGGAATCGTTCAGATATAGGATGCGGCAATCTTTCGGAAGAATCACCGCACCGGCAACGACCGGACCTGCCAGTGGTCCTCTTCCGGCTTCGTCGATACCGCATACTATGCCGTAGCTGCTGTATTCCTTCTCATAACAGCACATCGCCTCCAGGCGATCCTGTTCTTTTTTACATTTCTCATCCTGTTTCCTGTATTTCGCAATCAGGCGAATGACTCCGGCGCGGTCATCATCAGCATAACGCAAATAAAGCGCATTTCGGTCCCCCGTAGTCTGTTTGAATTCTTCTTCAATTTCTCTGATGCTTTTCTTATCCATGATTTACCACTCCGATTTTGTTGAACGGATAGATCCGAACCCATGCACGCCCTATGAGCTGGTCTCGTTTTAAGACACCGACGCTTGGTTCCCGGCTGTCGCTGCTGTGATTTCTGTTATCTCCCAATACAAAATACTCATCTTCACCCAACGTAATCGGCTCCGCCGCAATTCCGGCATTTACCATCGGCTCGGCTCCGAAATGTTCGTCCAGCTGTTCACCGTTGATATATACGGCTCCGTCCTTCACCTGGACAGTTTCGCCCGGGAGCCCGATGATGCGTTTGATATAATATGTATTTTCCGCGTGCTGGTATGGGAATACGATTACTTCATACCGCTGCGGATCACGGAATCGGAAGGACAGCTTGTCTACGATCAGATTATCTCCATTGCTTAACGCCGGTTCCATGGAATGTCCGTCAACTTTGGTGCGCTGACCGACAAATGTAATAATCAGATATGTGATTACGATGACAAATAAAAAATAAAGGATCCAGCTGCCCAGTTCTTTCCAGAAACCGGAAGTTTTTTTAACAGTATCCGCTGCGTTAACGAGTTCCTGCTCTGTATTATGATTCATGTTCATACTCCTTTACAAATTCAAGCGTAAGCGGTCCGATCTTACCATTCCTGAAATCATCCAGAAGCATGGAAGCTGCTTTTTTCGTGTCAAGTTCATTCCCGCGAACCAGACAATGACGGCTTTCTGCAATTTGTTCCAGCATCTGATAATTATCTTCCACTTCATCTACCGCATATTTTTCAGCTAATCTTCCGGGATATTCTTTCTTCATGAATCCGCAAAGTTCAGCTGCCAGTTCTTCAATATTCATGATTTCATCTTTAATGGAGCCAATTAAAGCCAGTCGGAGACCTACTGTCTGGTCTTCAAATTTTGGCCAGAGGATTCCCGGTGTGTCGAGAAGCTCGACATTTTTGTTCAGGCGTATCCACTGTTTTCCCTTTGTGACTCCCGGTTTGTTTCCGGTTTTGGCGCAGGCCTTTCCGGCAAGAGAATTAATAAATGTAGATTTTCCGACGTTCGGAATTCCGACAACCATAGCTCTAACCGGACGGTTTAAAATTCCTCGTTTCCGGTCCCGCTCGATCTTTTCACGGCACGCTTCCTGAATCACATTCTGAATGCTTTTCATTCCGCCGCCTTTTCTCGAATTTACTTTTACAACTGAATATCCTTTTCCTTTAAAATATGCTACCCATTCATCTGTGCATCTGTCATCTGCAAGATCACTTTTATTTAGAAGGATCAGTCTGGCACGGCCTCGTCCCAGTTCGTCAATATCCGGATTCCGGCTGCTCATGGGGATTCTTGCATCCACAAGTTCGATTACCAGATCGATCAATTTGATATTCTCCTGCATCATCCTTCTTGCCTTTGTCATATGTCCAGGATACCATTGAAAATTCATACTTCATCCTCACTTCTTTCTATTCTATCCATCCAAAACGCTTCCCGGGGGTTATGATAAACCATGCCTTTCCCTCGATTTCAGAACGTTTCACATTACCGATTTCAGGCATTCTGCTGTCTGTACTGCTCTCGCGGTTGTCTCCCAGTACGAAGAATTCATCTCCTGCAAGAGTGATTTCTTCAGACGCAAGCCCGGCATCGACAATTGCACTGGTTTCATATTCCTCTTCCAGCTCTTTCCCATTAACGAATATCTTTCCTTCTTCGATTTTCACCGTCTCACCGGGAAGTGCAATGATTCGCTTAATGTATGAATGAAGCATTTCATTTCCGTTCGGTTTGAATACGATCACATCTCCTCTTTTGGGTGTACTTGCGTCGTAGAGAATGCGATTTACCAGAACGATATCCCCGTTCTTAATGATCGGACTCATGGAATCCCCGATGTTGCTGACTCGCTGTCCGAAATACCACACAAATACAAACGCCATAAAACATACGATGATGATCTGCAGAAGCCATTTCAAAGCTCCCGGAACCCATTCAAAACTGGCCCGCCTTTTCGTCTCTTTCCCGAATTGCAAATCTCTGTGCATAGTTCTCCCCTTTTGTAAATATCAGAAATCCTATTCTATAGTGTGAAAAAGGGACAAGTACCCATTTGTATTTGTCCCTCTAAAGCATTTACTATTTTACTAACTCTTTTACTTTTGCTCTCTTACCTACACGATCTCTTAAGTAGTTCAGTTTTGCACGTCTTACTTTACCTTTACGAACAACTTCTACTTTTTCTACGTTTGGTGAGTGCAGCGGCCATGTCTTCTCAACACCGATTCCGTTAGAATTCTTTCTTACTGTAAATGTTTCTCTTGCTCCGCCGCCCTGTCTTTTTAAAACAGTTCCTTCAAAAACCTGAATTCTTTCACGGTTTCCTTCTTTGATTTTACCGTATACTTTTACAGTATCACCAACTCTGAATTCCGGAGCATCTGCTTTTAACTGTGCTGCTTCAATGTTTTTAATAATTTCGTTCATATGTGTGACCTCCTTCATATTTTGACGTTCATAAATACGTAATTCGTACCAGAGGACCATCTCTTTCTTCTCACAACATGCTACATTTTACCACAACACAGCAAAGGATGCAAGGGTTTTTTGTGAAATCATAGTGCATTCAACACATTTTTCGGGTCATCACAAATAACCAGGTCTGCGTATCTGTCTTTCAGATGTGGTTCCTTATGAACGACGATAAGTCGGCTTCCGTCAAAGTATTTTACATAATTATGAAATACTTCAGAATCCAGTGTAGTTCCAAGAATCAGAAGAACATCTGCCTTTTCAAGCTCTGTAGCTGTTCTGGCAATCAATTGTCCGTCCAGCATATCTCCGAAAAGCGATACCATGGGCCGGATCACGGATCCACAGCTCTCACATCGAGGAACTTTGACGGTATTTTTTATATAATCGACCGAATAACTTCTTCCGCAGTGCGGGCATTTGTTATCGTAAATATTTCCGTGCAGATTGACGACATTTCTGCATCCTGCACGCCCTGACAGGTTGTAAATATTGCTCGTTACAATACAGTCGATCATTCCGGCTCTTTCAAGTTCTGCCAGTTTTCTCGGAGAATCTCCCGGCTCAATATCCAGGAGCACTTCATTCCTGTAAAATTCAAAAAATTTATCAGGTCTTGTGCTGTAATACCCATCAGAAAAAATGTATTCCGGTGACACACCATATCGGGTTTCGATATCATAAGCTCTCTCCGGTTTTTTGAGCATCATGTACCCTTCCTCTTCCAGAATACCGGAACCACAGAGTGCTACCGTGTATTTACTTTCTTTTAATGCACGTTTCAGACTCTCTATTTTCTGTTCCATCATATAGAGTCCCCCTTTCCAGACACAAAGAATTATACCTGAAAATATTATACCATATGACACTGTTTACAGCCAAGTAGATTATTTATTCGTTTATTTTCTTTTTATCACGTATTTCTCTGGCAATTTTCCACTCATCTTCTGTTAAGAGTGCATGTTTCAGAAGATCCGGTCTCCATTTGGCAGTCCGGATTACGGATTGTTCTCTGCGCCATTTTTCTACGTTTGCATGATGACCGGAAAGGAGGATCGGAGGTACCTGCTTGTCGTGCCATACTTCCGGTCTGGAATACTGCGGATATTCCAGGAGATGATCCTGAAAGCTTTCAAATTCTGCTGACACATCATTGTGAAGGACTCCCGGAATCAGTCTGGATATGGCATCCACCATCATCATAGCGGGGAGCTCGCCTCCGGTCAGAACATAATCGCCTGCCGATACATAATCTGTTACAATCTCTTCCAGAACTCGTTCATCAATTCCTTCATAATGGCCACAGAGAAGGATCAGTTCTTCCTCTTTGGAAAATTCTTCTGCCATGGACTGGTTGAACGGTCTGCCCTGGGGTGATAGATAGACAACGCGCGGTTTCTTGTCATCGGAAGCCCCGATTTCACCGCAGATTGCCTTATAAGTCTGAAAAACCGGTTCTGCCTGCATCAACATTCCCGCACCGCCACCGTAAGGATAATCATCGACACTGTTGTGTTTGTTAAACGCATAATCCCGGATATTCCAGGCTTCAATCTGGAGAATTCCTTTCTCGGCTGCACGTCCGATGATGCTCGTATTCAGACCATTTAATACCATATCCGGAAATAAAGTCATAATGTGAAATCTCATACGTTTTTCTCCTGTCCTATGAAATCAATCCGTCCATCAGATGAATCGTCATTTTATTTTCTTCGGTATTCACATCCAGAATGCAGTCTTTAATCGCAGGGATCAGCACTTCTCCGTGTTCTTTGGTGTCGATCACATACACATCATTGGCGCCCGTCTCCAGGATATCTGTGAGCGTTCCGAATAATTCTCCCCCATCTGTATATACATCCATTTCCAGAATATCAGCCATAAAGTATTCGTCATCTTCCAGTTCTACAGCGTCTTCTCTTGACACCAGAAGGGGCATCTTTCGATATTTTTCTATATCATTTATATTATCGATTCCTTTAAATTTAAGGATTACGAATTGTTTGAAATATTTTACACCTTCGATTGCGAGTTTCCGGTATTCTTTACCGGTATCCAGAACGACTTCTTTCAAGTCTTCAAAGCGTGACGGATCGTCGGTTGTCGGAAACACCTTTACTTCTCCGCGTATACCATGGGTCGAGGTGATGACGCCTACTTGTAAATATTCATTTTGCTGCATCGTTTTCTCCCTTGCTTTCATGTTGATTACGAAAAGAAAACGCAGATAAAACCTTACCTGCGTTCATTTTCTTACGGTTATTATTGCATAATTTCAACTACAACTTTTTTGTCTTCTTTTGCCGCAGCTGCTTTAACAACGGAACGGATTGCTTTTGCAATACGGCCTTGCTTACCGATTACCTTGCCCATATCATTGTCGGATACATGCACTTCGATAACGGTTGTCTTGCCTTCCTGTTTCTCGGTAACTACAACGCCTTCCGGATTGTCCACAAGTGCTTTCGTAATTACTTCTACTAAATTTTTCATCACTCGCACCTCCGCGAAGCAGCCTATTTCTCAATACCTGCTGCTTTAAAAATCTTTCCAACTACTTCTGTAGGCTGAGCACCGTTGTTTAACCATTTCTTAGCTGCTTCTTCATCTACCTTGAATACGCTCGGATCCTGATTCGGATCATAAGTTCCGATTTCTTCGATGAACTTTCCGTCTCTTGGAGATCTTGCATCAGCTACAACGATTCTATAGAAAGGAGCCTTCTTCTGTCCCATTCTTTTTAATCTGATTTTTACTGCCATTTTATGTCACCTCCTGAATTATTTTCTAATATTGTGTATATAAACGCACAAGGCGTATATATCTTCTGATAACGGCTAGAACGGCATTCTGAATTTGCCTCGTTTTCCGCCTTTTCCTCCCATCATTCCCGGGAACTGTTTCATCATTTTGCGCATCTGGTCAAACTGCTTGACTGTGCGATTTACTTCGGCAATGTCCACACCTGCTCCGGCTGCAATTCTTCGCTTTCTGGAAGGATTCAAAAGATCCGGGTTGCTTCTCTCCGCAGGAGTCATAGAGTAAATGATTGCCTCCACACGGGCCATTTTACGCTCCGCTTCGTCGGAATCGATATCCGGCATCTTTCCTTTGCCGCCCATCGCTCCCAGTCCCGGAAGCATGCTCATTACATTTCCGAAACCGCCCATCTTACGCATCTGTTTCATACTTTCCAGATAATCATCAAAATCGAACTGTGCCTTCTTGAGCTTCTCGGTCATCTTCTTGGCCTGGTCTTCATCGATTTCCTGACCTGCCTTTTCAATCAGGCTTAGCACATCGCCCATACCGAGTATACGTGATGCCATTCGATCCGGGTAAAACTGTTCCAGATCTGAAAGTTTCTCACCCATGCCGACATAGAGAATCGGACATCCGGTCACGGCTTTAATAGAAAGCGCCGCACCGCCACGGGTATCACCGTCGAGCTTCGTAACGATCACACCGTCGATCCCGATCTGTTTATTGAACTGATCCGCTACATTGACGGCATCCTGACCGGTCATCGCATCCACAACCAGAATACTCTGATGCACTTCCACGGTTTTCTTGATCTCCTGAAGCTCCGCCATCATATCTTCGTCTACATGAAGACGTCCGGCTGTATCCAGAATGATCAGATTGTTGCCGTTCTTCGCTGCATGTTCCAACGCAGCCTTGGCAATGTTCGCAGGTTTCTGATTCTCGCCCATGGAAAAAACTTCCACGCCTTGCTTTTCCCCGTTGATCTGCAGCTGCTTGATCGCAGCAGGACGATAAACATCGCATGCGACCAGAAGTGGTTTCTTGCCCTTGAGTTTGAACTTACCGGCGAGCTTTGCCGCCGTTGTCGTCTTACCAGCACCCTGAAGACCTGCCATCATAATGACTGTCTTCGCGCTGCCCGGCTGGAGCTTGATCTCGGTTGTCTCGGATCCCATCAGATTTACCAGTTCTTCATTTACGATCTTGATCACCATCTGCCCCGGGTTCAGGCCATTCATCACGTCCTGTCCTACTGCACGTTCCTGAACATCTTTCACGAATTTCTTTACCACTTTGAAATTCACATCCGCCTCAAGGAGCGCCATCTTCACTTCTCTGAGTGCGGTCTTGACATCGTCTTCCGTAAGACGACCTTTGCTTCTCAGGTTCTTGAATACATTTTGAAGTTTTTCAGTTAAGCTGTCAAATGCCATATCATAACTCCTCTATAATCTCGCCTGAGAGCTTTCTGACTTTCTGTATCAGTTCAGCCTCATTCTGATCCTCGTAATCTTCCAGTAATAAATTGATCTCATGAACTTTCTGTTTGATAAACATGAACTTCTCCACAAGATGCAGCTTTTCTTCATAACCTTCCAGTGTCTTGTTACAACGCTTGATCATATCATGCACACCCTGGCGGCTGATCCCTGCATCCTTCGCAATCTCACTCAGCGAATAATCTTCCAGAACAACCTGTTCATAGATCTCCTTTTGGTGATCCGTCAGAAGTTCACCGTAAAAATCATATAATAATGTTTGCTTCAGAATTTCATCCATCACTTATCACCTCGGATATCATATAATATTTCCGTTTTGGTGTCAAGTGTTTTTTCTTGACAATCTAAAATTTTTTTACGTAAGTAATTTGGTTATATTGATCTGCCCGTGTCCTTGTCTGTTTTCCGGAAGTCCCAGATCATCACAGCTGTCCCAAAGACGCAATTTCACTTCAGTGTTCTTCATGTCCGGATATTTTTCCAGAAGAAGCGCAACACTTCCGGAAACAACCGGAGTTGCCATGGAAGTACCGCTTTTTTTGAGATAAGGCATTCGACTGTACACCGGATAGCGGTAATTGCAGGAATAGATCCCGTTTCCGGGTGCTGTGATATCCGGTTTTTTGACACATTCTTCGGTTGGTCCACAGCCGGAATAAAGGAGAGCCTGCTGAGGAACTTCATTAGAAAATGACTGTCCCAGGCAAGAACCAACCGTAATTACTTTGCGGCTGATTCCGGGAAGGGTGATGCTGCAGGTGTCCGGCCCCAGATTTCCGGCTGCGGTGACAACAACCAATCCTGCGTCCCATAACCGATCTACCCAGGACACTAGTTCTGCTTCATCTGCATTTCCCGGATGCGGTGCTGTTCCGATGGAAATGTTGACGATCCTTATTCGATACCGGTTTCGTTCTCTTAAGATATATTGGATACCTCCAATCACATGAGCGATTCTTCCGTCTCCTTTACTGTTCAACACTTTCACTGCCATGATTCCGGATTCCGGCGCGATTCCCGATATGGTCTTCCGGCTGCTCCGCCCATCTCCGGACAGGATTCCGGATACATGTGTGCCGTGTCCATTATCATCGTACGGCTTTTCTCTATTATGAACCATATCTTTCCAGGCAATCATATGATCCTTCAGGTCAGGATGAGGTGCAATACCGGTATCCAGGATTGCGATATTGATCCCTTTCCCGGTCAGGTTTCCTGAAATTGTATCCTGACACCAGTAATGTACATTTCTTTTCAGGTTATACATACATCGATTTCCTCGAGTCATTCTTTCTTTAATATAGAATATTCAAACACGTCAAAAAATGTTTGTTTTCTTCGAAACACTGGCAAGCCTTGATACATATGATAAAGTGTAAAGAAACCTGTTGGAGGGTATAAACATGAGTGACTTAAGTGCAACAAACTGCGGCTGTGGCTGCGAAAATTCAGCTTCTACGTTCGGATGTAACAGAGGTGGAATCTCTTCCTGCCTTCTGATCATCATTCTTCTCTTCTGCTGCGGCGGATGCGGATTCGGAAGCGGACGTTCAGATGACTGCGGAAACAACAGTTGTCTTTGGATCATCTTGATTCTTCTTTTCTGCTGTAACGGAAACAACAACTGGGACTGTGGCTGCGGATGCTAGACTAAGATAAAACTATAAGGGATGCCTTAATATGGCATCCCTTATATTACGTGTACTCATTTTGTTAAGTTTCTTACATTCTTTTGCTTTTTTGGATTTTCTTCTCTTTTTTGTTGTTCTTTTTCTCGTCTCTTTCTTTCCTTTTGCCTCAAACACTCTTCATCTATTTCATAAATGGAATTGCCATCAATCATGATTTTGGAATACATATTATTCTGTCCTTTCTTTCTTTAGTATCAGTATATGCTGAATTACTATAATGCTCTTTTCACAAGAAATACTTCTATTTTATTGTAACTATACATAATCTCTCTCCATATATTCGTAAAATCGCCGACGAATCGGCTTATCTTTTTTTAAGAGGTTCTGAAAAGCTACTTTTTATCATATATATTGATAACGTTGTATCCGGGGAGTGAATATGGAAAAAAAGCCGCCTCTTAAAATGACACCATTTGACTTGATGGTCACAACAGAGTTGCTGCAGACCATGAAGCTTATGATTCCCTATCTTCCGCCGGATTTACAGCGTATGGCTGGTATTTATGCCAAACTCAGTGAACTACAGAATGCCATTTACTATTTCCAACCTCCTTATTATGATAGCCGCAGAAGGCGGCTGCGGCAAAAAAAGCTGGATATCCATACTCTTATGGATGATCTAAGACCTTATCTGACCAAGGAGGCCTGTGAAATGTTTGATAATATGGAACAGGCAGTGGAAATGATGCAGATGATGCAGTCTGTAAATATGGAAGAAATGATGCAGTCTTCCGGAATGTCAGACATGGCAGATATGATGGGAATGATGAATGCGTTCCAGGCAGAAAGGAAGGATTCAAATGGACGAATGGATGAACGATCCTGCAATGAAGAAACTCGATCCGGTGAAACTGGAACTGATCAAAGCTGCAGTGATGCAGACTCAGGGAAAAAGCGGGAAAGCGCTGGTTCCGGTGATGATGACACTCATAACAGGAGCGAATAAAAAGGGCATCCGGTTCACGCAGGAGGAAATCGCATTGATACTTGATCTCCTAAAAGAAGGAAAGTCACAAGAGGAGAGAATGCAGATCGACCGGATGGTTCAGATGATTCAGATGATGCAGAAAAACGGGGGCCCTCCGGAAAGGCACTAAAAAAAGGTCCACTGGACCTTTTTTTATGCATGACAATTAAAACCCTTCCTGACGCCGAAAGATCCGCATCTCTCTGCGTTTTTTCGCGCTCTCCCATTCCATTTGCTCAGACGGACTCTCAATGAGCAAACCCGGGACCTCGGTTGGCTGATCATTTTTATCCAGAGCAACGATCGTAAGGTATGCACGGTTGATCGGATGTCTTGTTCCGTCAATATCTTCTCTATAAGTATCTACACGTATTTCCATGGATGTCCGTCCTGCAAATGTTATTTTACCAATAAGAACCAGTACGTCGTTCTGATACGCACTCATGATAAAATTCAGATTATCCACAGAAGCTGTGGTTACCCCGGTATGAGAATGACGCTTTGCAACAAGGCAGGCAACCTCGTCAATCCACTGCATCAGGACACCACCGAACAGCCTCCCTACAGAATTCAGATGCTGTGGGCGCACAATATGGATCGTTTCTACGATAGAATCTGAGATTTTCTTATTCGTCATCTTTCCGATCCCCGTCTTCCATTACTTCTCCCAGGTATTCCAGCATATCAGGAAGCATTTCTCTCATCAACGTATAACCATGTTCATAGAAAGCAGCCAGTTTATCCTGATCCTTTTCAAGACGTGATACCGGCTTCATCTGAGGCCGAAGGACAAAAATATCTCCTTTTTCTTCCAGTTTATCAATATATTCCATCGTCTGGTTATAGCGTTTGGCTCTGAGGATGCAGGTCCGTACCACTTCCGGATATTTGCTGTACATCTTTTTGTAGACACGTGCGAGGCCCTTAGATACCGGCTTTTTACGATATCCTTTCGGCCGTGTCAAGATCAGAACATTCTTCTTTATCCCCTGTTTCTGCATATGGAGGATCGGTACAGAGTCCGCAAGACCTCCGTCTAAATATGGAACTCCGTCCAGTGTGACAATCGGACAAACAAGTGGCATACTGCTGCTGGCCCGGCATAATTTCATCAGTCTTTCACGATCACTTTCTTCGGTCCTGTATTCTGCTTTTCCTGTAACACAATTTGTTATTACGATCTCACATTTTATATCGGATTCGAAAAAAGTATCGAAATCAAACGGTATCAGTTCATTCGGAAATTTATTGAAGATCATATCCATATCCAGGACACTCCTCTCCTTTACGAATCCCTTCAGTCCATAGTAAAAATTGTAATCTTTTCCCTGGTGGATCATACAGTCCTTCGTTCGTCCGATCTGTTTTGACACATAATCGACCGCATTGCAGGAACCCGCAGAGACACCAACCACATTCGAAAAATATAGATCCTGTTCCATCAGGTAATCCAGTGCTCCGGATGTAAATACTCCTCTCGTCGCGCCGCCTTCTAATACTAATCCTGCCTGAATCAAGAAATCGCCCCTTTCAAATTATACTAAATTCATTTGATCAATGACTATGATACCATACTTTTTTTCTTTCGAAAAGCCACAATCGTCATTGCTGAAAGAAGAAGCATCGCGCCGAATACTCCCGCGTGATTCTCATCACCTGTTTTAGGGCTGGCAGCGGAAGCCTGGGTATCCGTCTTTTCCTTTTCGGACGGATTTGCAGAAGGATTCTTTGCCTTGCATACGGTACAGATACCGTCTTTATATGTATGAGACGTCTTCGAAATCGGTTCTCCGCTTTCGATTAACTCGCCACAATTCTTACAGTACACATCTCCGGTATATCCTTCTTCTGTGCAGCTTGCATCTTTTTGATCCCGTATTTCAGTATCGGTATGCTGACATTTCTCTGCCGGAATCATAGCCTGGTTAGAAAGAGTCTTGGCAATGGCTTCTTCATCCTGCTCAAAGAAGGATGCCAGTGCCTCGTCACATGCACGGAACTGACCGGTTTCTTTGGCAGTTGCCAATGAGTCATAATAATTGGATGCGGAGGCATAATTATTCGTTGCAACCGTATAAAGCTTTTCAAGATCCAGCGGTTCACCCTGAACTTTGGCACTTACGACTCTGCTGCCTGCCGGTTGTGACAGATCATACTCCACGGTTACACCGCCAAACTGAAGATAACTCCCGCTGGATGACGGCCATGCACTGTCATCTCCTCTTTCGTATGCCTCAATACACTGAACCTGGATGTCAAGTGAAGTCTCAAACACGTCAAGAAGCTGCGCACCTGTGAGCTTCTTTGTTACAATATAGTTTCCATAAGGGCTGACACCGATGATATCCCCATAAGTTACATCACCGGCTTTTATGGAAGCTCGGATACCGCCTGCATTTTCAAAAGCTACATCGGCTCCGGTCTCCAGCAGATAAGCATCTGCCACGACTCTTCCCAGATTCGTTTCTCCGATTCTCAGATTGTACCAGTCTCCGTCCAGATATTCCGGTGTCTGTCCCACTACCGTGTTGAGGATTTCTTCCTGTTCATCGTTGATCTCATTCAATAGATAGCGATAGGTAATCCTTTGAAGTTATCTCCGGATTTTCCCCCGCTCCACACCGTGCATGCGACTTTCACCGCACACGGCGCTCCATCGAATTCAGCCGTCCAGGGTTTTAAACACAACTTACACACTTCGTTACAGC
>JALFNN010000102.1 GCA_022774325.1 bacterium
GGCAGATGACCGGAAGCTACCGGAAAGAGATCGATACACTGGCTCAGGATCTTGACGGCTCGGCACTGACTGCAGCTTTCGTTGTTCTGGATCCAAGACAGGAGAACGATTATGCCCGGGGCATGTTATATTTTTTGAAGAAAATATCCTGCGACCGCATTTATCCCATGCATTATTGGGAACAGCCTGAGATCATCACACGTTTTCTTGCAGAATATCCGCAGTATGAGAACCGGATTATTCTGACAGAAACCGCAGATGCCAAATAATCGGTATCCCCATTTATTCTACTATCAATCATGCGCATCCGCGCGGAAAAGAGGACCTTTATGAAATTTCAAATGTATCATGAAAATTACAATGTAACAGATTTGGACAAATCTCTGGCCTTTTATGAGAAAGCTCTGGGACTCAAAGAGAAACGCCGTGTGAACGGTGAAGATTTCGTCATTGCATATCTGGGAAATGACGAGAGCGATTTTGAGCTGGAGCTGACGTGGCTTCAGGATCATCCGCAGCCGTACGATCTCGGTGAATGTGAATTCCACCTTGCTTTCCGGACAGATGACTACGAAGCTGCCCATAAACTGCATGAAGAAATGGGCTGCATCTGCTTTGAAAATCCTGCCATGGGAATCTACTTTATCGCCGATCCGGACGGATACTGGCTGGAGATCGTTCCACGCAAGAAATAAATTATAAGATTAGCGTACACGGAATCGATTCCGTGTACGCTATTATATATATCGAAGAGGCTATCCCTCAATAATCTTAACACCCCATGCCGGAATCTCCAGCATTTCCTGTGCTTCAATCCGTCTTCCGGATAACAATTCCACGCCATCTTCATAAGTATATGGCACCTTCTTTGCTTCAGCGGAGTAGTTTAAGAAATATTTGACTTTTTTACCGAAATCATTCGTTCCCTTTCGTACAATAATCGGATAAGCATATTCCGGCAAATCCACTTTCTGCTCCAAACGATCATATGGCATATACTCCTCATAGTATGCTGCTCCAAAAAGAAGTTCATTCATTCTCTCATACCTCCGTCCATAAAGAGCACTGAATTTGTTCCCCAGTTTCTGCCTAATTCTCTTTTGTAAAAATTCTTATATCCCCTTCAAAATCCAACTCAATACTATTTTCATCATAATCCTTTATTCTGATTGTAGTAACGATCGACTCATTTGGTTTCGGATATTTCAGCGTAATCGTTCTGGTTTCATCATCATATGTATAACCCTCACATAAATCAGAATCATTTGCAGGATTCCCGCAGCCATAATAATAACTGAAACTGCCATCCGAAGAAAAACAGATATGCTCTACATCAATCTCTGTCTCCCGACACCAATCAATATCGGTGAAAAAAGTATACTCGCTATAATCTGTCTTCTCGCCTCTGCCGCAGCCTATTAACGATAGCAAAGCCAATAGCATTATAATCAAACCAATTGTGTATTTCTTCATAACAAGCCTCTTCCATTCAAAATCATTAATTCAAATAAACCAGTATATCTTTTACTGCTTTATACATCTGATCTCTGCTTTCTAAAGGAAATACAGTGTGCTCATCCGGTTCATCCGGATCACATCCAATCGAAATCTCTGTTGGCTCAACCTGTAAATCCACATAATATTGCTTATACTTCCCCTGAATCCCTATACATTTATAATCCGGAAGCCAATCAATATATATGTCTGGTTTTACAATATCCATTTCTTCCATTCTGATTTTTAGTTCACCACTAATATAATCAGATAATAAAAGATCAAACGGTGAGAGCTCAGCATTCGCCGTATTTTTCTCATTAAGATAGTTGATAATCTTCTTTTTCTTCGTTTGAAACATTCGAAATTCACTCCTTTATGCTAAAGATTCCTTCAAAAGATTTATTAGCCACATTCAATGACTTTATCCCACTATGCTTTTTCCCTTTCCGGATTTTATCCACTTTTATCATTATACCATTTACTCTCAATAAAATCTTTTTTTATTTTTCATTATTGGGGGTTCTGTAGTATAATAAGATCAGAATAAATGAACGAGGTGACTCTGATGAAACATCCAATTGCAAAAATATATACGAATCAGGGAATTATTACCGCCGAACTCTATCCCGAATACGCGCCAAACACTGTAAATAGTTTTATATGGTGCATAACGCAGGGTATGTACACTAATCGACTCATTTCTCGTGTTGTTCCGGGCTTTGTCATTCAGTCAACTTATGATTTTTCAAAAGAACCTGACTGCGACCTGGTACTTAACGGGGAGTTCGCTTCTAATGGATTTGACAATCCAATTCAATTTGGAAAAGGAGTTCTGGGCATGGCCGGTGACGCAAGCAAAGAAGCGCATGGTTGCGGATTCTTTATTACATTATCCGACGATGTTAAGGAAAGACTCCAAGGCAAATTTGCTGCTTTCGGACGGGTTATCGATGGGTTTAAGGAAATAGAACGTATTGAAAATGTTCCTCTTCGTGACATTACCGAACATTCAGAAGGACCTGATATTGTAATCAAGCAGCCTATTACAGATGAATTTATTAAGAAAATTGAGATTGAAACTTTTGGGGTGGAATATCCGAAGCCGGAAATCTTAAGATGGGGGTACGATTGCTAGTACACTAGTGTAACGAGCGATAATAAGTGGATCAATCACAATCTCTCAAAGTAACAAACAGGTGATTGATCCAGTTATATTTAATTCAGCCTTTCCTCATGTCTCCCATTTCTTATTGCAATCCAGTATACAATTGTATAAAACATTCTTTCTCTTCTTCTGACTCAAACAACTGTAACCAGCTGCAGATTTCAACTGCACTGTCAATAAATGCCGTTCCCAGGGCAGTTATCACATTTTCCAAAAATCCTTTCAATCAATACCTGTGAAGTCCTCTCCCATTCTCCTTCAGCCACTTCTGATACTTCCTGTATTCCGGCATGGTATCTTCCACAACCTTCCAGAAGCGTGGAGAATGATTCATTTCCTTCCGATGAGCGAGCTCATGCACCACTACATAATCCAGCACTCCCGCCGGGGCAAATATCAGCCTCCAATTGAAGTTCAGATTTCCTTCGCCACTGCAGCTTCCCCATCTGGTCTTCTGGTCGCGAATCTCAATTCTTCCGTAACTGACACCCATCATTTGGGCATAATAGGAAACCTTCTGTTCAAAAATTTCTCTCGCTTTATCTCTATACAATCTTTGCTCCGCTTCACTGAGCGGCTGGATTTTCATCGAATCCGCTTCTTTCTCCTTCTGTTCCTCCACTTTGGCAAGAACCCATGCTTGTTTCTCTTTTAGAAATGTGTCAATTCTGGACTGTGGACAATCCCGCGGAGCGCGTACCAGGACAGAACCGTCCTGGCGCACTTCCACTGCTATTGTTTTCCTTGAAGACTTAATTATCTCATACGTGATGTACATTATCCTCTTCCCTTTGCTTGAATTCTCTGAATCAAAGCTTCCTGAAGGACTTGTGAAAAATTAATTCCCAACGCCATAGCTTCTTCATTTAACCACTCAGGGATGCTCAATGTCTTTTTAACGGCTTTTGAATTATGCTTTTTCTGATATTCCATCATGTCAAAACTGATTACAACCAACACACCATCTTCTACATGAATGTTTTCCGGACTTGATGGTTCAGGAATCATTTCTTTTTCCGTTTTCCTGCTAACAAGTGCAAGTCCCAGTGCTTCCACTGCCATTTCATAAGCATGTTTCATATCATTCCCCTCTGTATAACACTCCGGCAAATCTGGAAAGGACACCCAGAATCCACCTTCTTCCTGATGAAAGATCGCAGGATAAAACATTTTGCCCATAAAGACACCTCCATTTTTATACTATCTATCTGTTATCCCCGCCTGTTTTAGGATTGCCTGTTCCATTCTTTTTGAGAAGTCTTATCATCTCCTTGGGAGTTATCGGCATTCTTATGTAGCTCCTTTCTTTACTTGCAATTATACTACGTATTATTACGTGTGTCAATTCAATATCACTTCTAGAAATCTCTCCCCATACTTCTGATACTTAAATTCCCCAACACCGCTTACCTTAAGCATCTGCGCTTTATTTTCCGGCCTCACCTGGCACATATGTACCAGGGTCTTATCCGAGAACACAATATATGGCGGAACTTTTTCTTCTTTTGCGATCTCCATCCTGAGCTGACGCAGCTTTTCAAAGAGTGCCTCCTGTTCATTTGAAAGCAGTACCCCAGCCGTTTTTTTCTTCTTTTTCACCGCAGTCTTTTCCGTTTTCTCCTGTTCCTTCGCCATTTTCATGGAGACCGAAACTTTACCTTCAAGTAGGGAATCGGATTTTTCATTCAGCTTCACCAGCATATATTCGTCATTCGTTGTCGTCAGATACTCTTCCAATAATAAATGATTGAAAATCTGACGGAGCCGCCACGCCGGTACTTTCGCCAGAGTCCCGTAACATGGATTTTTATCCATTTTATATTGTCTGATCTTTGCGGTGTTCGCACCGTGTACGGTATCCAGAATCACATTGATTCCATACCTCTGTCCGCTTGTCTTCACGCATTCTGTAATCTTTTCCGCCTCGACGGTCACATCGACCGCTTCAAACTGACTCAGGCAGTTGGAACAATTTCCACAGTAATTCGATCCATACTCACCGAAATAACGAAGGATATAGTCTCGCAGGCACTCATTTGTAAAACAATAATACGTCATTTTCTTCAGTCTTTCACGGTCACGCTCCATCACGATTGCCCGGGTAAAATCATCCAGTTCTTCATTATCCTGATTGTATTCAATAAACCGCTGATTTGTAACCACATCCTGCCCGCTGTAAAATAATATGCATTCTCCGGGCTCTCCATCACGCGCACATCGTCCGACTTCCTGATAATAGGATTCCAGATTTTTCGGCATATTATAATGCACGACATAACGGACGTTGGATTTATCGATGCCCATACCAAATGCATTGGTCGCAACAATGATCTGCTTCCGGTCATAGATAAAATCGTCCTGATTCTCACGTCTTTCCTTATCGGAAAGTCCCGCATGATAACGGGTCACCGAAAATCCGTCGTCCTCCAGGCGGACACACACTTCCTCCACCAGCTTTCTGGTCAGACAGTAAATGATCCCGCACTGTCCCGGATGCATTTCCACAAATTGTTTCAGGGCACTGTATTTATCCTTTGGTGTCTGTACCCCGAGATAAAGATTCGGCCGGTCGTAACCTGTTGTCACCAGTACCGGATCCCTCAGCATCAGAATATCGATCATATCCTCACGGACTTCTTTCGTCGCAGTAGCGGTAAATGCACTGATGACCGGGCGCACCGGAAGCTTGTCCACAAAATCGGTGATCTTAAGATAACTGGGCCTGAAATCCTGTCCCCACTGGGATACGCAGTGTGCTTCATCCACAGCCACCATTGAAATCTTTGCATGCAGTGCAAAACTTAAAAACTCTGCAGTTTCCAGCCTTTCCGGTGCTACATAGATAATCTTATATCGCCCTTCTGCCGCAAATGCGAGTGCTTTTTGATATTGTCCATATGTAAGGGAACTGTTGAGGAATGCTGCATGAATTCCGGCTTGATTAAGAGATGCCACCTGATCCTTCATAAGTGAGATCAGCGGCGAGATTACAAGAGTGATTCCTTCCATAATAAGTGCCGGAATCTGGAAGCAGAGTGATTTTCCTGCTCCGGTTGGAAGGATTCCGAGCACATCCCGCCCGGACAGGATGCTGTCGATCAGCTTCTCCTGTCCGGGGCGGAAATCTTCATATCCAAAATATTGTTTTAAAATCTGATATTTTTCTTCTGTTTTTGTCATTTTCACCTCAGTTAAAGATAGACTACTACTTCTTCCGGCTTTTGAGCTTTTTCCATCTCCAACAGATAAAGTACCGGCTGTTTCGGAGCAAATCTTCGTACAGATTCATATTCAAAACGCGCCTTGATCCGAGCCCATCCTCTCTGTTCAAACTGCAGTTTTCCGGATATTTTGCACGGATACCCATAAAATCTCACATCGTCCGCACAGCAGGTCATGATCTGTCTTCCCGGAATCATTAGGTTATCCGGCATTCCTTTCGGTCGGAACGTCTGCGCCAGAAATGTGATCTCTTTGTGCAGATAATGCTCTGGATGCTCATACGCATCCACATACCAGGTTCCGAAATCCACATCATCGACCTCAATCTCATCCGCTTTGATATCAAATGGAAGGTCTTCTTCCGTCTGGGGGATGATCTGTCCGTCTTCATCCTCAAAGATCAGCTGTGCCTGCGGGTTCTGGATCTTCAGTGCTCTTCGAAATGCAGACCGGTCTGTCCCTTCTCCACAGCGGTTGATGACGATCAGCTCCGATTCGGTGAGCTGGCTCATCAGCATATTGCGCATATTTTTCAGATACATATCCAGCGTTTCGCCATTTACCGTAGAATAAACGCCCTGGATTTCCCAGTTTTCCGGATATTCCTCGTCCATGATCTCCTGAAGATCCCATGTACCATTGTACTCAATGACAACCTGCGCCGGGTGATACGTGCGTTCACAATTATCAAAGAAATCCCCGTTCAATTGCTCCCGTTCCTCTATTTCAAGGAGAAACATACCATTTTCATCCAGATAACTCTCTGAGTACTCTTCTTCACCCTCTTCACACTGTAAAAGAAGTGTCGGCCCATCTTCGATCCATTCCTGCTTCATGAGGGTATCCTTCACGAAAGTCGTTTTGCCGCTGTCCAGAAATCCTGTACAGATATAAACCGGTGTCATCATCTTTCCCACCTCCGGTCTAAATATGGAACAGCTTCATAAGCTCGTCTTCCTTCAGATCTGTTCCAATCACGCAAAGGCGGCCTGTATAATCAGCCTGTCCTGCACGGATCTCAAATTCCTCCGGAACCATATCAAACTGCTTCCATGAACCGTCTTCCATCTGAATAATGCCTTTTGCGCGAAGAATCGTTCCGTAAGCTTCCGTCTCTGTCAATGCTTTCAGGATAAAATCAAGTTCATCCTCGGTATATTTGTGAGCTGTTTCTTTGCCCCAGCTTGTAAATACTTCATCCGCATGGTGATGTCCATGGTGATCATGATGATCGTGGCATCCGCAAGTGCAATCCGGACCATGGTCATGATGATGGTCATGGTCACAACACTCCTCATCGTGATGATGGTGATGATGCTCGTGATCACAGCATTCCTCCTCTTCATGATGGTGGTGATGATGCTCGTGATCGCAACATTCTTCCTCTTCATGGTGATGGTGTTCTTCCAGAATGCCTTCAATCTCGGCACCATGCTCCAATGCGCGCTGTACTGCTTCTTTTCCAAGTTCTTCCCACGGTGTTGAAATAATGGCCGCATCCGGATTCTTCTCTCTCAAAATATGAACACATTCTTCAATCTTTTCATCCTTCATCATCTGTGTTCTGCTGATTACGATCGTGGATGCATGCTCCACCTGATTTTCGAAGAATTCTCCGAAATTCTTCATATAAATCTTTGCCTTTTTCCCGTCCACAACCGTGATCCGGCCATCGATCTCAATATCTGCCTCTTCTTTGACACCTTCAATAGCCTTTACTACGTCAGACAGTTTTCCGACTCCGGATGGTTCGATGATCACTCTGTCCGGCTGATACTCTGTAAGAACTTTCTGAAGTGCTTTGCTGAAATCCCCGACCAGTGTACAACAGATGCATCCTGAATTCATTTCTGTGATCTCAACTCCTGCATCTTTAAGAAAACCGCCGTCGATACCGATCTCGCCGAATTCGTTTTCAATCAGAACCAGCTTCTCTCCGGGAAACACCTCCTCGATCAGCTTTTTTATAAATGTTGTTTTACCTGCACCTAAAAAACCTGAAATAATATCTACTTTTGTCATTTTTCATCCTCTTTTCAATCGATCTTTACGTCTGCATGGCTAATTGTATCACACTTCCTAAAAAGTTGCAAATAAATGGGGTTGTTTATCCTTTGTGATTAGTGTATAATGGTTCCAAGAGAAAGAGTACCATTTTTAGTACAAAATATACGTAAAAAGGAGACTTGTAGATATGGTAAATTTATTAACAGGCCCAAAGGGTAGTGGAAAAACACAGCAGATGATCGAGCGTGCGAATGAACTGGTGAAAGGTTGCGACGGACATGTATTTTTTATCAAGAAGAGCCATCGCGATACATACAGCTTATCTTTCAACATCCGCGCTATCTGCATGGATGATTACGATGTAATCACGAACATCGATGAATACCTGGGATTCATTTACGGTATGACAAGTGCAGACCATGATATTCAGGCAATTTTCATTGACGGTATTTTAAAACATGCTAATATCGCTCTTGAAAATATTCCTGCTTTTATTGAAAAACTGAAAAAGATTTCTAAAGACAACAATATCGATTTCTATATCAGCATCAGCGCTACAAATGAACAGCTCGGTGATGTAAACATGGAAGGCTGCCAGATTCTGAATTAAGATTGAAAATAAACAAGGGAAAGGACGTAACATATAGATGCTGCGTCCTTTTTTGTTCCTATACATAGATAAATATCTGCCGACATTCTCGCCGGCAGATATCCATTTCTTTATTTTTCCAGAGACAAAACCGTGTTCGTCTTCTCTCCTTTTTTATATTCTACAGTTACTTCATCACCAATTTCATATCGGATGATATCAATATAGTCCACAACAGACACATCAAAAATATCTTCTGAGCCTTCGATCATGATATAATAATGCGATGTTCCGTCAATGACCGCCTGTGCAATTTTAGTGATCTTTCCTTTGATTTCCAGAACTTCTCTTTCATCTTTTTCTGCTTCTTTCACTCCATTGGTAAGGAGAAGTTCATTATACTCCTGCTCACATTTGCTGACCGTATCACCAATCGCAACCAACTGGTACTTCTGGACGTTTACCATCGCATATTTCTTGACCAGACCGGCATCATCTTTCAGTGCGATGAAATACGTCGGCTCGCCCGAGATATTCAGAAGCAGCGGGAACGTAGCCACATAATGCAGATTCTGCACCTGACCTTCAGCCGAATCCATGGCAGAGTCCTCAATCGCACCTTCGACTGCATAGTATTTTGTCTCCATCGTTCGCTGATTCATCAGCACGAACCCGACGTTGGACTGATCGCTGTTTACAGAAGTTACACCTGTATAAACCCATACGTCATCATCGATTGCAAGATAATTATAGCCGTTCGTCGTCTTCAGGCAGTCTTTCTGACTCAGTATGCTGTTCAGGAAACCATGCTTTAACGAGCCATAATAATCATATAATTCTATCAGAAGATCTGCTGAATACGCACGGTCAATCCACTCCGGTACTTCATCGATCTTATAGTCTTCCATTTCACCGGTAATGGCATTACACAAAACCACACGTCCTACGGTTACCCCGCCAAACAGACCGATATTGTATTTCATTACCGGTGCGATCCAGTATGGAACTCCGTCATCGTCAATCTCAAAACTGAGATCCCCATAAATATAAGTCGGATGCGCAAACCTCAGATGACGATAAATATTCCTTCCAAAGTACTCACTGGTCGAATACTTCATACCTTCGTCCAGCTTTACCATTTCCGTTGTCTGGCTGGCCATGTCGATCCGGATATAAGCCGGGATTCCTTCTTTGCGGTTCGTAAACCATTTAATCAGACTGGCATACCGAAGCGGAGATACCCTGACCGGACGGTTTTTGTAGTTGATCTGGCTGTAAATATCATCGACTTCAAACTGCGAAACCATGTCAGACATACTTCCCATCTTGCGGTTACCCAGAATCTGTGCCGAATCCCTGTCGAGAAGCGGAATCTGATCAAAGGACAGTTCTTCAATATCCTGTGTAAATTCTCCGTCCTCCACCTTAAGAAGCTGCTGATATTTCTTTGCGTTGATCACCGGTGAAGAAAGAAAGCTTCCAATCAGGTATACCAGCAGAAGAACAATGAACAGTCCGATGATCACCTTCAAAAACTTGGAATCACTGATCTCCTTTCTTCTTGAAATTCCTCTTTTCAGGGCATAAATAATTCCAACAACGGCAACCAGTACAAGAATAAAGTACCATACATCCGCCGAATGAATATTAAATGCTGGGAGCGCCAGATAATAGTAGATTCCTGCCAAAATCAAAAAAATAACAACTCCCAGAATAGTTCCTTTCTTTTTCACATTCATTTCCTCCTCTTTTAAAATTTTTTAATCCAAAGTGTTGGTGTAAACAACATCAGGAATGGAAATATCTCCAGTCTTCCGATCAGCATATCAAAGCAAAGTACCAGTTTTGAAAAGCTATTGAATTTAGCAAAATTCTCCACCGGACCGACCAGTCCCAGCCCCGGTCCAACATTGTTCAGAGTCGTAAGTACCGCCGTAAAGGATGTCTCAAAATTATAATTGTTCGCAGAAACAAGCAAAACAGAAAGAGCAAGAATAATAATATATGCACTGATATAAACATATACGCCCCGCATGGTCTCTTCTTTCACCCTTTTTCCGTTTACCTTTACAATGGATACTCCCTTCGGGTGCAGCATCGACTTCAATTCCCGTCCGATACTCTTGATCAGGATCAGAAATCTGGAAACCTTGATACCACCACCCGTCGACCCTGCACACGCACCAATGATCATCAAAATCAGAAGCACCATTTTCGAAAGTTCCGGCCACAGATTAAAATCCACAGTCACGAAACCCGTCGTTGTTATGATTGCCGCCACTTGAAAAGAAGCATAGCGAAATGCTTTCCCAACAGAGTGATACATTGGAGTGATATTCACCACTATCATCACGACAGCGACTGCGATAATTCCCAGGTAAGCACGAAGTTCTTCATTTTTCAGAACATTTTTAACATCTTTCATTAACAGGAGGAAATACATGTTAAAATTAATCCCGAACAAAATCATGAAAACAGTGATCACACCATCAATATAAGCGCTGTTAAAATGTGCCACACTGTTATTGTAGGAATTAAATCCTCCGGTTCCGGCTGTGCTGAATGCATGCGTCACACTGTCAAAAAGGCTCATCCCTCCGCAAAGGAGCAGGATGATTTCCAATACAGTCAGAATGAAATACATACCATACAAGAGTTGCGCCGTTCCCCTTGCCTTTGGGACCAGTTTGTCTGCTTCCGGACCCGGAACTTCCGCACGCATCAGATGCATGGAATTCTTTTCATCAAGGGATGTCAGCACCATTACAAACACCAGCACACCCATACCACCGATCCAATGCGTCAGTGCACGCCAGAAATTCATACATTTGGGCATACTTTCGATATCCATAAGTATAGTCGATCCCGTCGTGGTGAAGCCTGAAACAGTCTCAAAAAACGCGTCGATAAAATTCGGTATACACCCGGACAGAAAAAATGGAAGCGCTCCGAACAGTGACCAGAAGATCCATGCCGTCGCCACGATGATCAGCCCTTCTTTCGTGTAAATCATCGTATCTTCGGGTTCTTTTCTCCCCCATATGAAATAGCAGACGCAAAGGAGTGCCGACGCCACAAGAAAATATGCCGACTCCTTCTCACTGTACATAAGCCCTACCATCATCGGAATTAAAAGCAGAATCGCCTCAACCCCAAGCATTTTTCCAATGATATATTTTGTCATTTTCTTATTCATTGCTTACATTCTCCTGCTAAAGCATTATATCAGTGATATCCTGTACTTTTTTTTCTGTCGTTACCATCACTACACTATCCCCGACCTTCATACATTCATCACCATCCGGAATGATCACCTGACGTCCCCGCCCAATGCAAGCAATCAGGTTGTTCGCTTTAAAACTAAGTTCTTTCAACGGAATATTGGTATAATTTGTCTCTTCTTTGATAATAAACTCGAGAGCCACTACTCTTCCGCCGACAAGCTGATACATGGATTCAACATTGACGCTGCGAAGCGAATTCTGACGAGCACGCACATAACTCATAATCGCGTCAGCAGTCGCTGTTTTCGTGGAAACCAAAGCATCAATATCCAGTTCCTGCACCAATTGTGCTCTGCTGTCTTCATTGACCTTAGCCACTATCTTATCCACACCCTTGGTTCTTCCAAACAATGCAAGTATAATATTCTCCTCATCCACATTAGTAAGATTGATCATGGCATCTGCTTCTTCAATGCCCTCTTCAATCAGCAGATCATGATCTGCTGCATCTCCGCATATAATAGTCGCCTTCGGAAGCTCTTCACAGAGTGACTCACACTTTTTCAGATCTTTTTCAATGATCTTCACCTGCATTCCAAGAGCAATCAGCTGTTTTGCAAGATAATATGCCACTCGGCTGCCTCCGCAGATCATGACTTTCTTTACTTTTCTTTTTCTTCCGACAAATCGGAAAAACTCTTCGATATATTTATGGGAAGCGACCAAGTGAAGTCTGTCCCCGACCTTTACCAGAAAATCTCCATCCGGAATAATCACATCATTTCCTCTTCGCACCGCACAGATAAGCAGTTTAATCTGATACTTCTGATAAATATCAGAAAGCTTCATCCCGTCCAGCCTGCTCTGTTCTTTTACAATATATTCTACGAGCTCAGCTTTTCCTTTCATAAATGTCTCAACCTTTGCGGTATCGGGAAGAAGAATCGCCCGTGAGATTTCAAATGCTACCGCAAGTTCCGGATTCACTGCCATACTTAGTCTGAGATCCTCTTTCAAAAGATCAATTTGCTGATAGTAGATAGGATTTCTCACACGTGCAATGGTGTGCTTTGCTCCCAGTTTTCTTGCCAGAAGGCAGCTTACCATATTCAATTCATCTGTAGACGCACAGGCTATAACCAGATCTGCATTCGGAACTCCCGCCTGTCTCTGGATTTGAGCATCTGCTCCATCCCCGTTGATGCACATAATATCCAAATTATTGATTGCTTCTTTCAGTTTCCCTTCATTTCGATCAATCAGTACGACATCGTAATTTTCTTCGGATAATTGTGTCGTCAATTTATGTCCAACTTTTCCGTCCCCAATAATTACAATTTTCATTTAAGGCTACCCTTCATTTTTCTTTAGATTTACCTACGTAGCATACCACTTTTATGTCAAAAGTACAATAGCGAGGTCTGTAATTTAAAACGAATTAGTGTTGTTAAAGAAAGCCGGACAAAATGCCCGGCTTTTCTCTTGTTCTATCAAATTGAATTTACGCCTCTTCTGCAGCGCGTTTTGCGATTTCCTTCTCCTGAACATCATTCGGTGCCTGCTCATAACGGGCAAATTCATAAGAATATGTACCACGTCCGCCCGTCATGGAACGAAGCGTTGTACAATATCCAAACATACCTGTCATCGGCACATCCGCCTCAATCACCTGATATCCGCCTGCAACCGGATTCATTCCTAAAACTCTTCCACGACGTTTATTCAGATCTCCCATTACATCTCCGGTATAATCATCCGGAACCGTAACCTTAACGGATGCAATTGGTTCCAGAAGAACAGGACCTGCTTCCATGAAACCTTTCTTAAATGCCTGGCATGTTGCAGTCTTAAATGCCATTTCTGAGGAATCTACCGGATGGTAAGATCCATCGTAAAGAGTTGCTTTTACGCCAACAACCGGATATCCTGCCAGAGGTCCCTTAACAACAGAATCCTGAAGTCCCTTCTCAACAGCCGGGAAGTAGTTCTTCGGAACAGCTCCTCCCACAACCTCTTCTTCGAATACATACGGTGTCTCCAGATCTCCGGACGGTTCAAATCTCATCTTAACATGTCCGTACTGTCCATGTCCGCCGGACTGTTTCTTATACTTGGTATCCACATCGGAATTCTTGCGGATCGTCTCACGGAATGCAACTTTCGGAGTCTCAAGTGTAATACCAACTTTATAACGTTCTGCCAACTTGCTTGCCACAACTTCCAGATGCTGATCGCCCATACCATAGATAAGAGACTGCCGGTTCTCACTGTCATTCACCACTTTCAGTGTTACATCTTCTGCCATCATTCTTGCAAGTGCCTGGGAAACTTTATCTTCATCACCTTTATTATTTACTACATATTTCATATATGTATATGGTTTGGAGTATTCGGTTCTTCCAAAAGAAACCGGAGTATTCTTTGTAGAGAGCGTATCACCGGTTCTTGTTGTACCAAGTTTTGCGATTGCTCCGATATCTCCGGCAAAAAGCTCGCTCACTTCTACCGGTTTATTTCCGTTCAGGGTGTAGATTTTACCAAGCTTTGCTTCTGCATCTGTCTCTGCATTATAAAGGATATCATCGCCTTTCAGTACGCCCGAACATACTTTCACAAAAGAGTATTTTCCGATAAACGGATCAACCATAGTCTTAAACACATATGCACTCTTCGGCTGTGCAAAGTCATAATTTGCCTCAAAGATCTCATTTGTCTTACGGTTGATTCCTGCACACTCACGATATTCCGGACTCGGGAAGAAACGTACAATATCAGAAAGGAGATTGGTTACGCCCTGCGCCTGAATATTGGAGCCCATCGCTACCGGAACGATCGAACCGTCCATAACTTCGCTTCTCATAGCAGAACGAATCTCTTCTACAGAGAATTCATCTCCTTCGAAATAACGTTCCATAAAGGCTTCACTCGTCTCAGCCACTGCTTCAAGAAGTTTCTCACGGTAAATCTGCAGATTCTCCTTTGAATATTCCGGAATTTCACATTCTTCTTTCTGTCCGAGACCTGTATATCTTCTTGCCGCATTCTTAATAACGTTTACATAGCCAACCAGCTTCTCGTTCTCACGAATCGGCATGAAATGAGGTGCGATTACTTTTCCGTATCTTGCTGTCAGATCTTCCACTACCTGACGGAAACTTGCATCATCCACATCCATCTCTGTTACATAAATCATTCGCGGAAGTTTATACTTGTTGCAGAGTTCCCATGCTTTCTCGGTTCCGACCTGAACACCAGCCTTACCAGAAACAACGATCACCGCTGCATCCGCCGCACTTACAGCTTCCTCTACTTCACCTACAAAGTCGAAATATCCAGGAGTGTCCAGAATATTGATCTTTGCTTTTTCCCACTCTATCGGAATCAGACTTGTGCTGATTGAGAACTTTCTCTTCTGCTCCTCTTTATCGAAATCACTGATCGTATTTCCTCCGTCAATGCTGCCCAGACGGTTCGTTGCTCCTGAAACATAAGCCATTGCCTCTGCAAGACTTGTCTTTCCACATCCCCCATGTCCCAAAAGAACAACGTTTCTTATTTCATCCGTTCTGTAAACCTTCATGCTGCTGCCTCCTTGTAAAAAGTTTCTCATGGGTACATTGTACTAAATATTGTTCAAAGTTACAACTATTTTATTTATTTTTAACAAAAATATCGCAACTCCTATTGCTTTTTCACTTTAAAGCGTTACATTATTGACAGAATTCGTTTTATCATTTAAAATGAAAGTTAATGTTTAGAAAGGATTCTTTAGCTATGAAACAGAAGAAAATCGGATTTATTGGTCTCGGACTGATCGGCGGGTCCATTGCCCGGGCCATCCGCCGTTACTATCCGGATTACGAGATAATTGCATTCGATAATAATAAAGAAACACTGGCACTTGCAACACAGGAATCGGTCATTCATGTAGCCTGCACGTCGATCGATGACAATTTCCGCGACTGCGACTACATTTTCCTCTGTGCCCCTGTGGCATTTAATACCGAATACCTGAAGATGATGACGCCCTATCTCCATGACGGACTGATTCTCACTGACGTTGGGAGTGTAAAAACTCCGATGCATGAGGAGATTGAACGTCTGGGACTGGGGAAATACTTCATAGGCGGTCACCCGATGGCCGGTTCTGAGAAAAGCGGATTTGCAAATTCCAAACCGCTTTTAATTGAAAACGCTTATTTCATCCTTACTCCTTCTCCGGAAGTTTCCAAAGAAAAAATACAGAGCTATTCCGAGTTCGTGGAGGCTCTCCATTCCATTCCTGTCGTGCTTGATTATCAGATCCATGATCAGATTACCGGCACGATCAGTCATCTTCCGCATATTATCGCCGCATCCCTGGTTAATTTTGTGCGGGATACCGATACTCCGGATGAACTGATGAAGAATCTTGCGGCGGGCGGTTTTAAGGATATCACAAGGATTGCTTCTTCTTCACCGACGATGTGGCAGCATATCTGCCTTCAGAACGGAAAGAATATTTCCCGGATTCTGGATGAATATATTCAGATGCTGACTCAGGCTAAATCACTGATCGATGCAGGCGATTCTCAGGCAATTTATGATATGTTTGACCATTCCAGAAATTATAGGAATTCGATCCCTGACGGTTCATCGGGACCGATCCGGAAGACGTTCGCCATCTACTGCGACATACCGGATGAGACCGGCGGCATTGCAACAATCGCTACGATCCTTGCGTGCGGCGGTGTCAATATCAAGAATATCGGAATTGTAAATAACCGCGAATTTGAAGAAGGCGTTCTTAGAATTGAATTCTACGACGGCAATTCCTGCGATAAAGCTTCCGCTCTGCTCAGAAAGCATCGGTATATCATATATGAAAGATAACGAATCTACAATCAGAAAGGAATATACATAATTATGGAAATTCATACTTCCCACGGACTTCACGGTGAGATTGAAATCCCCGGAGACAAGTCCATTTCCCATCGTTCCGTTATGTTCGGGGCACTGGCCAAAGGTACAACTGAGATTACTCATTTTCTTCAGGGAGCGGACTGTCTGTCTACGATCGGATGTTTCCGCGCTATGGGGATCGAAATTGAGAATACGCCGGAAAAGATACTGGTTCACGGCAGGGGGCTTCATGGTCTGACCGCTCCGGCCGGAACGCTGGATGTCGGGAACAGCGGTACAACCACCCGCCTGATCTCCGGAATCCTCTCCGGGCAGCCCTTTGCCACCACTTTATCGGGAGATGCCTCTCTGAATTCGCGCCCCATGAAACGGATTATGGAACCGCTGTCCCTTATGGGTGCCGATATTCAAAGTCAGAACGGTAATGGCTGTGCGCCGCTTCAGATCAACCATCACCTGAATCCCGGATCACACCCGGAGCTGAAACATATTCACTATCGTTCCAGGGTGGCATCCGCGCAGGTCAAATCCGCCGTTCTTCTCGCAGGACTTTATGCCGACGGTGTGACTGAAGTTACAGAGCCTACGCTGTCCCGCAATCATACGGAGCTGATGCTGAATGGATTTGGGGCAAATGTAATAACCATCAATCATGACGACGGAAGCGCCACGGCCTCCATTCAGCCATGCGAAGAACTTTTTGCCCGGCAGATTCAGGTTCCCGGTGACATTTCTTCCGCGGCATATTTCATTGCCGCCGGACTTCTGGTGCCGAACTCTGAACTGCTCATCCGAAATGTCGGGATCAACCCGACCCGCGCCGGACTTCTCGAAGTATGCCGCGCTATGGGCGCTGATATCACTTATGTAAACCAGACCAGTGCCAGCGGAGAACCGACCGCCGATCTGCTTGTAAGATCCAGTTCACTTCACGGTACGACGGTAGAAGGGGCGATCATCCCGACTCTCATTGACGAGATTCCAATGATCGCTGTAATGGCAGCTTTCGCAGAAGGAACAACTGTGATCAAAGATGCCGCTGAACTCAAAGTGAAGGAAACCGACCGGATCAAAACAACAACGGAAGCTCTGCTTGCCATGGGCGCAGACGTGGTTCCGACCGAAGACGGCATGATCATCCACGGTGGAAATCCTCTCCACGGCACGGACATCAACAGCTATCTGGATCACCGCATCGCAATGGCATTTTCCATCGCCGGACTTGCTGCTGCGGGAACGACCACAATACAGGACAGCCGGTGTGTCGATGTCTCTTACCCGGAATTCTATGAGTCTCTGGGCGCATTGAATCAGTAATTGAAATGCAAATGTTTTAAAAGGGAACGCAAAACTGCGTTCCCCTTTTTTATGCCTGATTGGAATCCAGAAGTTCCAGCAATTCATCTCGGTTCATACTTCCCAAATATCCATTCTCTCCACTTAAGATCTGGGTAGCAAGATCAGTTTTCTTCTCTTGCAGCTTTTGAATCTTCTCCTCAATCGTGTTCTTCGCCAGGAGTTTATACACTGTCACTTTCCGCGTCTGACCGATTCGGTGCGCACGGTCTGTCGCCTGATTCTGAACCGCCTGATTCCACCATGGATCATAATGGATGACCACATCTGCACCGGTAAGATTAAGTCCGACTCCACCTGCTTTCAATGAAATCAAAAATACCGGCGTATCTCCTTCGTTAAATTCCCTGACAAGCTCAAGACGTTTTTCTTTTGCGGTGCTTCCCGTTATCAGGAAATACGGGATTCCCGCCTTATCAAAATTCTCCTTCAAAATATCCAGCATAGAAGTAAACTGTGAAAACAGCAGGATACGATGTCCGCCATCCATCGCACTCTGCACCAGATCCAGACATGCATCAACCTTCGCGGCTTCTCCGCGATAGTGTTCAAAACAAAGCGAAGGATCGCAACAAATCTGCCGAAGCTTCGTGATTTCCGCTAATACCTGCAGCTTATTCTTATTAAACTCCTGATTGTCCTGCTCGGAAATTACCTGTTTCAAATGCAGTACCTGTCCATCATATAACTTCTGCTGTGTATCTTCAAACTTGACATACCTGATTTCTTCCATTTTCTCCGGAAGGTCTTTCAAAACATTCTCTTTCAGCCTTCTCAGGATGAAAGGAGCCGTCATCTTCTGTAGTCTTCTTGTAGCAGCCTCATCCCGATTCTTTGCAATCGGAATCTCAAGTTCTTTTCGGAAAGCTTCGTAAGAATATAAGAATCCCGGCATGAGATAATCGAAGATGCTCCAAAGCTCACTTAAGCGATTCTCGATCGGAGTTCCCGTCAGAGCATACCTGGTTTTGCTTTGTATCACCTTAACTGCTTTGGCTGCAGCTGTTGAATGATTTTTTATATACTGCGCTTCATCAATGATCTCATAGAGAAATGTTTTTTCGTCATAAAACCCAATATCACGTTTGAGCAGGTCATAAGATGTGATCAGCACATCCACATCCTTCCAGTTTTCGATAATATCCCGACGCTCACTCTGCGTACCGGCAACCACATTTACCCGAAGTTCCGGTGCAAAGCGGCTGAACTCTTCCTGCCAGTTGAAGACCAGAGAAGCCGGCGCTATGATTAGAGACGTTCCTTCTTTTCCTTCTTGTTTTGCAGAAAGAAGCACAGCAATCGCCTGCAGCGTCTTCCCAAGTCCCATATCATCCGCAAGGATTCCGCCAAATCCCCACTCCTCCAGTGTTCGCAGCCACTTAAATCCATCTTTCTGGTAAGGACGCATCACTTTGCTTAAACTCTCTGGCTCTTCAAAGTCCGCTTCCTTTACCGTCTTAAATCCTTTAATGATCTTACGGAAATGACTGTCTCTGTTACTGTAAATGCTCTCGTTTTCTTCCAGCAGTTTATCCAGATAAAGCGTCCGATACATCGGAAGCTGTAGTTTTCCTTTCAGGAACTCTTTCGGCTTCACATGCAGTCCCTGAATCATCTCATTTAAAGCTTCCAGTGGAGAATTCTCCAGATCAACGAAGGAGCCATCCTTTAACCGGTAATATTTTTTCTTTGTGCGATAACTCTGCAGAAGTTCCAACAGTTCCTGCATCGGTACATCCGTAGTCGAAATTTCCAGATTCAGCATTCCCTCGGAGACAGATACCCCCGCAGATACACGAACTCTATTGATCGTACGGTATCCCAGGAAGCTTTTCGTGCATCTCACTTCGCCCAGCTCCAGCATCTTATCCAGCCCGTTCTTCATCAGATTATAGATTCGTTCCTCATCTTTTCCACAACTGAAGCTTTCACTTTCCCAATTAATTTCGGGGAAATACTGAAACAGATATGCTATGGTTTCCTGTTCTCTCTCATAATCACGAAAGGCAGCCATGTTTTCAATTAATTCATCATCAAAATAGTCAGTCAGAGAGAACTCCTGTTCTCCGTAACACGCCAGTGCACGGCATACGACATCCTGCTCCGGTGCATCCAGATCAAATCGAAACTGTACTTCCGGCGGCAGATACGAACGGAATTTTTCCGGTTCCGCTTCCGTAATATCTGCTACTTCACGTAATTGTGGAAGAGTACGGTAAAAAAACTCTGCCATATGATTGCGTCCTACCAAGAAGGCAATTGAGCCACCATCAGCCGCTCTTGTCAGAGGTTCCATTTTGCCAAGAAATTCTGGTTCCACTTTCATAAAATGAGTACCACTGATATAGTAGGCTGTATCTACTCCATAGAATAATTCCGGCAAGTTTCCTCTGACTCTCACTCCATGGAATTCCTTGTGCGTCCCAAGTGTATCCGCACTGATTCTCATCTGGATCTTCGGTTCACCGATTCCCGGTTCCAGATAAATCTTTTTCACCGGTGACTTGTCGCGGTTTTCGTACTCGACAGGCTCTCCTCCCATCTGATTATAGAATTCGTCCAGCCTCCATCCATAGAGATCAACAGAACCTCCCACATCCTGCTTCTGGTAAGAATAATAGTTTCTTGATTCCATCATTCTCCGCGCAAATGCATTCTCATCCCGGACAACCTGATTAATAAAATGGATCCATTTCCGGCTTTCTTCTGTGAAATTCTCAATATTATGATTAATATTCGTACTGCTTCCATACACTGCCGTTGAAGCATTCTTAACATTCTCACAGAATTCATTCAATTTTTTTACTACAAACAGTTTGTTCTCTCCCACCTTGAAAGTCAGTGTCAGTTTTCCATCCTTCATGACCAGTCTCGGAACCAGACGCAGATTCTTCGGTTCTGCTTCCATATCCGACACGAATTTCGTCATTCGTTTATTGGCAAAAGAGGAAAGGACCCGTTTGCCACTGTAGTCCGTTGCATCTCCAATGTTCTGATCCTTTAAAATCCTTTCCGTCTCAAGTAAGGCTCCTGCCTTATACCTGCAGAACTGATTCTTCGAATAATTCCAGCCAAAATAATCCATCCGGCACTCTGGACACTGACACTGAACAGACAGCAATTTATCTCTGTTAAAATGGACATAGACCGGAAAATCGATTCCGTCTTCCTCACAACTGAAACTGATCTGTCCCAGTATTTCTCTTGTCATCTGATTATAACCGGTTCCTACCTCATCTAATCTGAGTTTGCCGTTTCTGATCACTTTCTCAGCTTCACTTTGCACTGCCTTCGAAAATTTCATCGCATTTCTGATAACCTCGGGTCTGAAGTAAGAATAGTTCTCTAATGCATTCATTCTCTTTTGAGCCTTTTCTGAATCCATTTCTTCTGAGTCATCATGCCATGGATTTTCCAAAGTCTCATAATCCTTTTTCAGCATCTGTCTTCTTGCTCTTTCCTGCTGACGCTTCTTTACTTCAGACAGCATTCTCTCCTCGGCCAGCCGCTGTTCTTCTTTTCGGCGCAGTTCCTCTGCAATCCGTTCTTCTTCTGCCTTACTGAGTTTCTCAGCCTTGCGCTTTTCTTCCTCTTTTTTCAGTTCTTCAGCTCTGCGTTTTCCTTCTTCCTCCAGACGCCGTTTTTCTTCTCGCCTTTTCGCTTCTTCCTTTTTCTTATTTCGGATTTCTTCCTTCCTGGCCTCTTCCGCACGGATTTTCTCCGCCTCTTTTTCGCGGCGCTGTTCTGCTATTTTCTTTCGTTCCTCATCCTGCCGTGCTTTTTTCGCTTTTCTCTGCTCTCTGGCAAGCTTCTTTGCAGCTTTTTCTTCTTCCTGACGTTTCTTTTCTTCCACAGCTTTTTCTTCTTCGATTCGTCTCTTTTCGCGTGCCGCTTCTTCCTCCTCCAGGCGTTTCTTTTCTTCCGCAGCTCTTTCTTCTTCACGACGCTTCAGTTCTTCTTCTTCATATGCTGTTCTTCTCCTTTTTATCTGAAGCTTCGATTTTTTTTGCTCTTCTGCTGCATGCTTTTCTTCGTTCTCCCTCCATAGCTTCATGAGTTCCTCTTCATTTTTTCGACTCTGTTCTGCCTCTTTTCTCATGTCAATCGCATAGAGTACTGCCGCCATGTGCCTGCAGTTTTTCCCACTTTTCGCGATTGCGCACTGGCAGTTCATACGTGAAATGTCATCATCCGTCATTTTGATAACAACCTCTGCTCGTTGTCTCTCTAATACTGCTGCCGAATACCCTTTCTCTGTCCTGGTCAAATCAACAACCTTTCTGTTCAAGCATGCCTTTTTGCCCCATTCCAGTGATGTTTCATCGAATCTTTCTTTCCATTCTTTCATTTGTAATGCTCCATCATATCTAT
>JALFNN010000108.1 GCA_022774325.1 bacterium
TCCATTATGATCGGTTGCGACCAGTTACTCGTGATCTGTGGGTCCTTCCCCACTCCGTTTTTCAATAGGCAGGTCTCCTGGCTTACGGATCTTAATCCAAAGCCGCCTTCCCAATTGCTCAGTGACATAAATGGCCTTGCACTCCCGCTCACAGTGACGAGTTTGTACAGGATTTGCACCTGTTTCCCTTTTTATCGGACAACCGGTAATTGTCTGAACCTATCGAGCTTAACATATCATATTCTGCAAAAAATATAAAGACTCCGGAAATAGAAATATCTTACAGAAGGGAAAGCAGGAGCAAGGGTACTGATGAGTATCCCCTTGCTCCTGCTCTTTGCGCTCACCTTATATTCCTTTGCTACTATTTATTCTTCTTCTCCTTCGCCAGTAATGCTGCCCCCAGCGCGCCGGCATATCGTCCGTTTTCGGTAGGTTCCACCGTCTTTCTGATTTTCGCAGAAAGGATTCTGGTAAAATATGTACTGTGACTCAACCCTCCTGTCAGAATAATCTTATCTGACAGTGCCTTCTTCTGGCTCAACTGTGCCACCTTAGATGCTACGGAATCAACGACCCCCGCCGCAATATCTTCACGATTTTTCCCGACACCGATATAATTGATGACTTCGGACTCTGCAAATACGGTGCAAAGAGAACTGATTGGTAAGACTGTTCCGCTTTCAGCCATATCAAAAAGCTCCTGAAGCGTGATTCCGAGACGATTTGCCATAATTTCCAAAAACTTTCCGGTCCCGGCGGAACATTTATCATTCATCAGGAAATCCTGCACGGTTCCGTTCTCGACCAGGATTACTTTAGTATCCTGTCCGCCCACATCAATAATCGTACAATTATCTCCTGCCATCTGTCTTCCGCCTCTTGCATGACATGTTATTTCGGTAATCACATAATCTGCAAAATCTACAGCAATTCTTCCATATCCGGTCGCTGCAACTTTTGTCTCATCAGACATGACATCCACTCCTTCTGCAAGAAGTTTCTCCTTGATAAGTAAGGTGGTCTCCTTGCTGCTCCATCCTGTAGGCAGTACAAATTGAAGCTCCTTATCCCCGATCACAGCAACTTTGGATGCTGTGGATCCGATATCTATTCCAACGTAATTCATATTCCTACCTCTTCTAACAATATTGATCTCTGTGTGGATTCAGATCCATTTCCACTTCGGTGATTTTCAAGATCTCTATATCATGTTCACGAATACACTGCCGGATCACCTCAAGATCTTCTTCTTTCACCATTAGTGAAATACCGCAGCATTTACTCGCACTTCTGGGGGTCGGAGCAATCACTGCCCAAACCCCCAGTTTTTTTAATTCTTTATAGAGACGCATTCCATTATCATGATTGGGAAACAATACATAATGCTGTATTTTCTGCATAGCTCTATGTTCCTCACATTTTTTAATTATTCAGCATTTCCACAAATGCACTGACTCTGGTACGAAGCTGCTGTGCATCACTGTCTGTATAATCTGTCTCAATTCCAAGAACCGGAATACCTGCTTCTTTCATCGCACGTTCTACAAAGTAGCCTTCTGTATCGTACAGATTACAGAATTTCAGATTCACATCAATGATACCGTCAACCTTGTACTCTTTCGCAAGACGTAAAATGTCATCAATTCTTGCGTGATTCGGCGTGAAGCAAGCACAGTTGATATTCATATACCGCTCAGAAAGAGCCATGATCTGGTCTTCCAGCGTTTCTTTTGTCTCATCCACATAGTTCTCGAAGTAGCGTGTTCCCGTACACATTTCTTCACATACCACAACCGCTCCGCTTGTCTCTACGATATTATGAAGCTTCCAGTTCGGAATTGCAAGCGGTGTTCCAGTCAGCATGATACGTTTCGTACCTGCGGGAACGACGCTGACACCATCCTTGATACGCTGTTCAAGCTCATCACAGAGCTTATTCGTCATCTGGGTAAATCTTGCCGGATCATCATAGAAAGCAATCTGGGAAATCACAAGCGCATCTGTACCGCTGATCGGAAGTGTCTCGCTCTTACGGCATTCATACAGTCTTGCGAGTGCTTTTCTCTTGTTATTGATCAGCTTAATGCTATCAGCCAGTTTTTCAGCCGTTACTTTATTTCCGGTAAATTCTTCTACCTTGTCTTTCAGAGCCGTAATTTCTTCTGCCCATGCTTTGACATCTTTTGCCCGCTTCATCTGCGGAAGATCCATAACATATACCGGAACGTCTTCAGAAAGAATTTCCCAAGCCTTTTTCTTACCGTCGCAGGTTGTCTCCCCGATATACATATCTGCGATTCGGAAGAATGGACAGGTACGATCCAGTCTTGCTCCAACAGATGCTTTGATCAGCGGACAGGTATTGGTCGGAAGCACTCGTTCGCCTCCCGGTACCCAGAACTGAGATCCCCCACACAGTCCTGTTGCAATTGCATCCGCTGCGAAAATAATCTCATCCGGAACATAGATACAGAAAGTTCCGAATACTTTCCCGCCCTTTTTCTGATGCTCAATCAGTTCCGCCGGTCTGATTCCGTGAATATCCGCTACAACCATGTTATAGTAATCCATTCCCTCCGGTCTGTTCTCCTGTGATAAAAACACATCCCCGAATGCCTGTGGAAGTACCGCACACAACTGGTCATGCAGTTCCAGATTCATCCCCAGTTCTTCCCACATTTTGCGATTATCAGCCATTTTGCTTGTCCTCCTTAATAAAATTATTTCTCAATAAAACTCTAACTATAGAGTATCATTTTTTGGGAGTACAGGCAATTTCATTCCCTGATTTATCCATTGATATTTATAATGCACATCACTATATATAGTTATCATCTATATGTGTCACTTTATAAGATTTTTAGGATACCTTCTACACAACGATCAATTTCCGAAAACGTATTGCTGGCACTAAATGCAAATCGGACCGTTCCCTGCGGAAAGCTATGGAGAGACTGATGAGCTGCCGGCGCACAGTGGAGCCCGACTCTTGTCATCACACCGCATTCCTGTTCCAGTTCAAATGCCGCAACCGCATTATCGATTGTCAGGAAATCCAGCGAGACAACCGCCACCCTGTCTTGCACATCTTTTCTTCCTACAATGCGCACCTGTGGAATCCTTTTGACTTCGTTCAGTAAATATTCCGTCAGTTCCATCTTTTTATCATGAATCGCTTTCAGTCCCTGCTCCCGGATATAGTCAAGTGACGCATGAAGCCCTATGATTCCGGGCAGATTCATGGTTCCACTCTCATATTTATCCGGCAGATAATCCGGCATCAGAAGGGAATCGGACTGACTTCCGGTTCCTCCGGCAATATACGGCTCCATTTTCTTATCCAGCCGTTCGGATATGAGAAATCCTCCGATCCCCTGCGGTCCCAGTAATCCTTTGTGCGCCGTAAATGCAAGGAAATCAATCTGGCACTCCTGCATGTCTACCGGAAGCGTCCCGGCGCTTTGTGCCGTATCTACTGCAAAGAATAATCCATACTCTTTGCAGATACTTCCAATCTCACGAATCGGCACAACCGTTCCGCACACATTCGATGCGTGCGTCATGATAACTGCCTTCGTATTTATCCGGATCCGTTCTCTCAAATCTTCCGGATCAAGATTTCCTTCTTCATCCACCGGAACAATATCGTAGTCCACACCTGCCAATTTCATCTGTTCCAGCGGACGCATCACAGCATTATGTTCCAGACCGCTTACCAGAACATGATCTCCGTTTTTTAAAAATCCCTTGATAAAATAATTCAGCGAATAGGTGATTCCCGGCGTAAAAATCACATTTCTTGAATCGGTTCCATGGAACAACTGTACAAGCTGATCCCTTGTCTCCAGTACAACACTTTCCACTTCATACGCCCCTGCATAATTTCCCCGGTTGATATTAAATGCTTCATTTTTCAAGAGCTCCGAAACTGCTTCCTGTACTCCCGGAGCCTTTGGCCATGAAGTACTGCCATTGTCAAAATAGATTTTTTCTTCCATACCATTTCTCCATATGTTTTTTTCTATATTAACACAGTCTCTATCGTTATAACAAATTTAAAAAATTCACTTGGATTCTCTCCAAGTGAATTCAAACTCCGCCTTATTTATCCTTTTTCCCACAGCTCTGGCTGCAGTGTCCGCAGTCACATCCACAGCAGCTTTTCCCATTTTTATTATTTCTTCTCAGGATCGCGACCGCACCGCCCACAATGACCACTACCAAAAGAATAACGATTATATCTGCAATATTCATTTCAAACCTCCTGTTTTACATACCATCCTTGATACAGATCATCCACTTTACATCCCGACTGCAATACAGATAAATCTTGCAATAAATGCTGCAATCCAGGCAACCGCGCACTGCCAGAAGACAACGCCGACCGCCCATTTTGCGCCCAACTCCCGCTTGATGGAAGCAATGGCAGCAACACAAGGTGTATATAAAAGAGAAAACACCAGCATCGTTGCTGCGGAAACGGTCGAGATTGCAGTCTGAATACTGCTGCCAAACAGGATTTCCATAGTAGACACTACACTCTCCTTGGCCATAAATCCACTGATCAGAGATGTTACGATCCTCCAGTCGCCAAGTCCGAGCGGAGCAAGTACCGGAGCAATCCATCCGGAAATCATCGCCATCAGGCTATCAGAAGAATCCGCCACCATGTTCAGATGCAGGTCAAAGCTCTGCAGGAACCATACCACGATTGTTGCAATCAAGATTACGCTAAACGCTTTGCTTAAAAAATCTTTTGCCTTTTCCCACAAAAGCTGTGCCACATTTTTCACGCCGGGCATTCGATAATTCGGAAGCTCCATAACAAAAGGAACCGCTTCTCCTTTGAATAACGTATTCTTAAATAGAAGCGCAACCAGTATCCCGACCGCGATTCCAAGAAGATAGAGCCCCGTCATAATAAAGCCACCTTTCCCTGGGAAAAACGCGCTCACGAAGAACACATAAATCGGCAGCTTTGCTGTACAACTCATAAACGGAGTCAGGAAAATCGTCATTTTTCGGTCCCGCTTACTCGGGAGTGTTCTGGTCGCCATGACCGCCGGAACCGTACATCCAAATCCAATCAGCATTGGCACAATGCTTCGTCCTGAAAGGCCGATCTTGCGCAGAAGTTTATCCATGAAAAATGCAACTCTGGCCACATAACCACTGTCTTCCATAATGGAAAGAAAGAAGAACAACGTAACAACAATCGGCAGAAAACTAAGAACACTTCCAACGCCACCGAAAATACCATCAATCACAAGCCCATGGAGTGCATGATTCACATGAGCTGCCGTCATCCACTGATCCACTGCTGCGGTCAGTGCCTCAATCCCGGATTCCAGAAGCCCTTGCAAAAAGGCCCCGATCACATTGAATGTCAGAAAGAATACCGCTCCCATGATTGCGACAAAGCATGGAATCGCTGTCCATTTTCCCGTAAGGATACGGTCGATTTTTTCCGAACGTAAACGTTCCTTGCTTTCTTTCGGTTTCTTTACAGTACGTTCGCATACATACTCAATGAAATCAAAACGCATATCCGCAATGGCAGCACTTCGATCCATGCCTCCCTCTTTTTCCATCTGTACCACGATATGCTCGATCATATCCATCTCGTTCTGATCCAGCTGAAGCTGTTCCAGAATCAGAGAATCTCCCTCGATGACTTTCGTTGCCGAGAAGCGAAGCGGCAACCCGGCTCTTTCCGTGTGATCCTCAATGATTGATTCAACAGCATGAATCGCACGATGAATCGCTCCGCCATGGTCATCCTTGCTGCAGAAATCCTGTTTCTGCGGACGTTCCTGATATTTTGCAATATGCACCGCATGTTCAATCAGTTCCCGCACCCCTTCATTTTTAGCCGCTGAAATCGGGATTACCGGCACCCCCAGCAACGCTTCCATTCCATTGATATCAATGGCGCCATTATTATTCATCACTTCATCCATCATATTCAGGGCAATAACCATTGGAATATGCATTTCCAGCAGCTGCATGGTAAGATATAGATTCCGTTCAATATTCGTAGCATCCACAATATTAATGATTGCTTTCGGATTATCAGCAAGCACAAAATTTCTGGAGACAATTTCCTCGCTGGTGTATGGGGACATCGAGTAAATCCCCGGAAGATCTGTCACTCTTGTATTCGGATGCCCTTTGATCGGACCATCCTTACGGTCTACCGTAACTCCCGGAAAATTTCCCACATGCTGATTGGCTCCCGTAAGCTGGTTGAATAAGGTCGTCTTTCCACAGTTCTGGTTTCCCACAAGTGCATATGTAAGTAAGGTATCCTCAGGAAGCGGATCTCCATCCCCTTTGGCATGATATTTTCCGTCTTCTCCAAGTCCCGGATGCTCGGAAGGATATATCTTCTCAATCCGGCTGTGCTGGTTCGTCCGCTCCTTGATCGGCTGAATATCGATCTGGTCTGCATCCGCCAGACGAAGAGTCAGCTCATACCCATGAATCTGTAGTTCCATCGGATCGCCCATGGGCGCAAACTTCACGACAGTCACTTCCGCTCCGGGAATCACACCCATATCCAGAAAGTGCTGTCTCAGTGCGCCTTCTCCGCCCACTTTCGTAATGACAGCACTCTCACCGATCTTCAGATTCTTTAGTGTCATTAAAAACACCCCCACTTTCTATATAAAATGAATGATAATTTTTTTCAATTAAGTTATATCACACTAACACAAATTCGTCAAGACTATATAAAATTAGTCGGACATTTTTACACTTTTCAGGCAATACACAACTAACAGTCCAAAGACTGCTGCCGATAATACATTTCCAAGATACTTGATATACTTTGGAGCCGGTTTGTCAGCCGGAAATAGTATAAATGGTAAAAAATGCCTGAATCGGATTAAAAGCGCCAAGCAGCAGATTCACCGCTACAAATTCTGCCGAACCGGCGAAAATTGGGACTGTATAGGGAAGGGCTGTTTTGAAGGCTTTGCGTTTCATCATGTTCTCCTTGATATTTTGTCAATTTGGTAATAAATGTATTGAACCGTAAGTGATTATATCATTGCATAATTAATTTTTCCAACCTATCTATAAGCTCTACTGTTAGATAATCTTTATTCTGAATGCCCGCAAGAAATATTAAAACTCAGAAATGGTTCACTGGACCATTTTTTGGAACTATGCAACACGCCATGCAACACAAAATAGAAAAAACCCCGTATTTACGAGGTTTTTTTCATGCCGCAGACCGGAATCGAACCGGTACGGGTATCGCTACCCACGGGATTTTAAGTCCCGGGCGTCTGCCAGTTCCGCCACTGCGGCATATAACATATAAATGCTATAAATGGGACCAATAGGGCTCGAACCTATGACCCTCTGCTTGTAAGGCAGATGCTCTCCCAGCTGAGCTATGATCCCATATATAATTAAAAGACATTCACTGAAAATGTCAGCGACCCGAATGGGACTCGAACCCACGACCTCCGCCGTGACAGGGCGGCGCTCTAACCAACTGAGCCATCGGGCCATATGAAATTTTTAAAAAGTGGACCTTCAGGGACTCGAACCCGGGACCGATCGGTTATGAGCCGATTGCTCTAACCAGCTGAGCTAAAGGTCCACGCTCATTTACCCACCGCTTAGATAACACCGGGCTTACATTCTGACCAAGCGAAAGGCCATTTACCTTTCCCTGAATGCTTGGCTAATGTAATGACTCCGACGGGAATCGAACCCGTGTTACCGCCGTGAAAGGGCGATGTCTTAACCGCTTGACCACGGAGCCATACTGTTTTCGGCCAGCTTGTGTTTCGCAGTGACCGAAAATTATATTATCATATCTTGTACTAATATGCAAGTGATTTTTGAAATTTTTTTATTTTTTTATTCTGCAATTGCCTGTTTTCGCTGATGACAATCGACTATCCTTACGGGGCATTCACATTTTTCTTTTTACAGGCTCAAAATACTGTTTCATCTTCTTCACCATAAGATTCCTGTTGGAATCTGCGACACACACATCACAGGTTCCTTCGATGCTGCCAAATGTCACCGTCTTTTCCATATCCAGAAGCGCCAGAAGATTGCGGAGCATATTCTCTCTTGTCGCATCTTTATGATAGATCTTAATATAGGCATACCCTGGATAATCCGTTGAATCGTACATCAGTGTTTTACACTCATCCGCCCATTCCTGAGTGCTTATTTTTTCATATAATTTCTCAATTCTCTCCTTTTTTTCAATCATCATAAAATATACTACATTCTCATTTTCAGGAAGCGGCCGTTTCATATAGTTCCGGTATGGTGATTTACGCATCTGTTTATAGATTTCCTGTTCTGCCCTGTTTCCAAGCTCATTATAGTAAATCACCAGCACATCATCGATCACTACATTTGCAAAATAACTGATATGCTCATTTTCCAGAAATTCTATAACCTTTCTCGCCTGCAAATAAGACATCTCATAACTCATAAGGAAAGAATTATCATTCATATCATACAGCACCGCTCCGTCCATCGCAATGATCGGAAGCTTCAAATTGATTCCCTGCAGCGTTTCCCTGACCGTCGCCGGCGTGCGAAGCGTGGATACGGTAAATTTAGCTCCCTGCTCGATCATTCGGTTCAGTTCCACCTTACTGTATGGCGTCAGCTGTTCCTTATCGGTAAGAAGCGTATCGTCAATTCCCGAAACAAACAAAATATCCGTATTCTTTGTCCTTGGTAAATGTATGGAGTTAACGATCAGTGCCAGTACAACTCCAATTAGTGTATCCAATACTCTGTTAAAAACAAACCGCATCGGGCTTTCTTCTGTGATATGCATGACCGTAATACTCAGGAAAACGACACAGGAAAAATAGGATGTATTCGTGATATCCAGTAAAACAGTCGAGTACAACACCACTCCGGTAAACAATGCAATGATCAGATAGCTTAAAATATTCCCCTGAAGCTTTCCACCCAACGCATATACCTCGATCAAAATAACAATCATTCCCCAGAATGCAGGCATACTGCACATACAGAACGCAGGATCCTCTGACCCGGTTTTGGAATGCGGCCTTTTGCCTTAACTATTGTATTTCTCTTCCATTCTGCCATTTCCATGACCTCCTGTCTTCCACCTGTCACAACTCCAGTTCTTCCGGCTAACACAAAAATAAGGTTGATGCCAGAATCTCTGCCGCGGTTGAGCACATTGGTATCCTGTAATTTCGTCATAGTATATAACAACACATTCACATTTGCCAAATTTCAGTTGAATTCTCTGCTGTGTCCGTCTTTTACTGCAGGATAAGCAATTAAGTGGGGGCGTTGCTTATGACACGGCCATCGCCCTTTGGTCGCCGGAATGATTAGTTATTTTCATTAGCTCTATAAAAAGTACCACAAAATCATCATTATAGACGATTGAGTGGCGCTTTTTATTGTGTTTAATTTAAAATACACCCATTTATATCATAATATACATTTTCCATACTAATCTCCATTCCGCCGCCTTTGGCTGGCGGCACAAATAGTAATGAAAGTGTTCCAACTCTCTACGTTGTGCTGTAAAATAGTTTGCAAGAAGCTACACTACAAAGCACGGGAGGAGGAGTTGTAATAACTTTCT
>JALFNN010000007.1 GCA_022774325.1 bacterium
GATCCTTCAGATAGTCATGGAATTGGTTAATAGTTTCCTGTTTCATGTATCTACCTCCTTTTATTTGGTAAATACATGATATCAGTAATCACTGGGCAGAGAGAATACTTATGTTCTGTAAAAACAGTGCCGTGTAGTGAATTCAAAGGATTATGCGGCACTACAGAACATAATTCTGCTCACAACATAATTGCGCTTATGTTCTACAGAGCATAAGCGCAAAAACTGGCTGTTCTCTGATACGCCGGAAGGCGCACAGGCAAATACGTTGTATCTCACAGTTGTAGAGATGGCAAAAGCCTATGGTCTGGATTTATACAAATATCTGAATTTCCTGTTTGAACAAAGGCCAAGTAAGGACATGTCAGATGAAGAACTCGAAAAACTAGCTCCGTGGAATGAAAGTGTGAAGGAGCTGTGTAGTGTAAAATAGAGTAAAACGCTTGCGTTCCGGATTTCTAGCCTGATATCCGGAATACCTTTTCAGGGGTACCCCCCGAAATTAAGCGCTTACAAAAAAGAATCTTGAAAAGCAAGTTGATGTATATAAGAACGCAAACAGGACGAATAAGACCATCAAAGTAATTTTGTACTTTACTGATGATGAATATCAGAAAACAATAGATATTCTGAATGAATTGGAGTTAACTGGAAAACCAGGAATTGTTTTGATTGATGCAAGAGACAATAAAGTACAGGCTTCTAAGGCTTAGGAAGTGCTATAAATATATCATCACAGAAATTATGGGGCAACTTGTGGAATATTAGCATAATCACATATCCCTTAGCACCTAAGGGCGCACTTCTATACCTACCTAATGGCAGGTATGGGTGCGCCTTTTCTCATGCGAAAAGGGATTGCGGGAGTTCTCCCGGACAAGGCCTGCGGCTTGTGATTACTTTTTCTTTTTTCCACGTCCGTTACCCTTCACCGGTTTGCAGAGATCAGAGTAGCGCTGCAGGATATCCGTGAAAGTCTTAAACTCATAAGGATCCATTTTTGTGAAGTTGATTTTGAAAAGCTTGCTGTACATGACCATCTGTGCCTGGGTGGCATTATCCGCTTTTCTTAGCTCATCAAAGGTACCAAGCATATCTTCAACCGGGGTAATCTGGTCACCGGTATCGGTATCTTTCCCATGCGCTTCTCTTAGGTCTTTTGCAATTTTTGCAATATCATTTCCAAGAAGATTGTTAAAATAGTTATCTTCGTTGATGGAGGCAGCCTCCGATGTTTTCATATAGTGATCGCTGTCAGGGATTCCGTTATTCTGTAAACGCATTCTGGTCTGTTCGATCATTGTATTCATATTCCGAATTTGCATTCCGGCCAGATTGTCAACATAGATTTCCAAATCGGAAAGGAAATTGATAAATTCCGGATGCTTGATCATTTCGCAAATCAGGCGGACATTCAGTTTGCCACTCTTTAACAAATCTACGGTTTCATCATCCAATCCCAGTTCATCTACAGCGAAAGGATGCTGTTCACGATTCTCAGTAAGTCCCAGTAAGTAATCTGAAGTTACTCCATAAAAATCAGCCAGGATAACAATCGCCTTATGTGTAATTTCTTTATAGTCATCTGTTTCATAATTGCCAAGAGCTGCTCTGGACAGTCCGGTCTGTTCTGACAGTTCCTGTAAAGACAAGCCTCTTTCAATTCTTAAATCTTTCAATTTTTCCTGTATCGATAATTTGCATTTCAAAAATTCATTCCCCCAATTTAGCCAATAATGTTTTGCAAACAAGCCATGTATTCATATTATAACAGAATAATTGTTCGAATGAAAGCGCTATTTCCAAAAGCGTGGATATTTTCACTTTTGGATTGTATTTCCTACCTTTTGGATATACGGGATTAGACCTGTGATTTTGAGAAAATTAGTTCATGAAAACTGAATGAGCATTCCAAATCACTACCGTTTCGGGGAAGCTAAGCGATGATCTGTAAGTCAGGGAGCGAGCCAAGGGCGTGATAACGGCACAGTCCAAAACAGTCTATGAGGCTAAAGAACCCAGAGGTTACCTGCCAGGAATTGATTTGGGGAAATGACAAGGAACCTATGAAATATCAAAAAAAATGGGAGGAATACAGATGGTAGAAAACAAGAATCTTAATGAACTTCGAGATGAACTGGAGCAAGCAAAGCAAGAAAAGCTTCAGGCAGAGCACCAGCTTCAAAGAAAGAAAAATCAGCTTTCCTATCGAGTAAGCTATAGCCGAAAAGAGCGTAGTCACAGACTGATTGTTTGCGGAGCAATTTTTGAAAAGTATTTTCCGGTAATCAAAGACTTATCAGAAAAGGAGTTGAGCGAGGCGTTAAGTAAGATGGATAATGCAAGATTTACCAAGGAACTTGAGGTAGCGATTGATCAGGTCAGAAAGGAAGTGATGGACTGATGGCACTTTATCATTTCCATGTGGCACGAGTTCTACGAAGCAGAGGACAGTCCTCTGTTGAAGCAGCTGCTTACCGAGCCGGTGCAAGATTGGAAGATCATTATTACGGAAAGATTGCAGATTACACAGCCAAGGGCGGTGTAATCTGCGCTGAGATTTTGGCTCCGAACTATGTTCCGGAGTCTTTCCATAATAGAGAGTTTTTGTGGAATGCAGTGGAAGAAGTTGAAAAGCATCCGAAAGCACAGCTGGCATATAGTTTTGATATTGCTCTTCAGAATGAATTATCGATAGAAGAAAATATTGCAATAGCAAGGCAATTTGTTATGGAGAATTTTGTTGCAAAGGGCATGATTGTTGACATGGCAGTTCATGACCCGGACAAGGGAGCAGGTATTCCAAATCCCCATATTCATGTGATGTGCCCCGTTCGCCCCATGAGGGAAGACGGTACCTGGGGAGAAAAGCAAAAGCGGGAATACCTCTTTGATGCAGGTGGGAATCCGATACTGGATGAAAAAGGAAAGCAGAAATTCAATGCGGTACCAACGACAGACTGGAATAGACCGGAAGTGTTGGAGCAGTGGAGAAAGGCATGGGCAGATTTGGTAAATGAAGAATTTAGGAAACGTGGAATCAAGGAACAGATTGACCATCGCAGTTATGCGGAACAAGGAATTGATTTGATTCCGCAGGTGCACGAAGGTCCTCATGTACGAAATATGGAGGCTAAGGGAATACTCACAGAAAAAGGGAGTCTGAATCGTTGGATCAAAGAAATCAATAAGGGAATCCTAACGCTTTCAAAGCAGGTGAAGGATATTCTGTCTAATATTGCTGAACTTATGCGACTGATTGCAGAAAAAGAAGCGGAAGCGAAACAGCCGGATCTTGCAGACTATATAAATTCTTACTTCGCAAAGAGAAATGAAACAGCAGATACATTCTCACGAGGCAGGCAGAAGGCAAAAGCAACGAATCTTAAGATGCATGCCACTGTGATTAATTACCTGATGGTGAATCATATAGCTACCTTGGAGGATTTTAAAAGCTTTATTTCTGAAAAGCAGAGTGACATTTGTGATTTGAATGAATCTATGAAAGTGAAGTCTGCCAGAATGAAGGAACTTAAGGATATGATCCGCTATGGGAAATGGTATCGGGAAGCACAACCTATTTTGAGAGATCTTTGCTCTACAAAGAATGGAAAACGAAAGGCGCAGATTAAATCTGAAAAGGATGAGGTGTTTCGAAGGTATCATATAGCAAAGCGTATCCTGTTTGAAGAGAAGAAGATTGACAGGGTGAATGTGAGTGAATGGCAAGCAGAAGTTGCTTCCCTTCAGGATTCTTATCAGGAAGAATATGAAAAGTATAAGGAAATGTCGGCGGAGACGAAGATATTTCGTGATATCAATAAGTATATTGATGATGCAATTCGTAGCACACAGCTAAGAAGAAAGGAGGAACCGGTACGATGAATTTGTTTGAAACCGTAAGAACAAATGTGAAAGCCATTGATGTGGTGTTGATGGCAGGCTTTCAGCAAAACCGAAGCAAAATGATATGTTGTCCATTTCATAATGATAAGCATCCCAGCATGAAAGTGGACCGGCGATATTTCTGTTTCGGCTGCGGAGCAAAAGGAGATGCCATTGATTTTGTGTCAAATTATTACGGACTAAGGCTGAAAGAAGCAGCGGAAAAGATTGCTTCCGACTTTGGTCTTACTTATGACAATACCGGATATTCGGAAGGCGTGCGAAAACCGATTGCTGCCAAAAGAAGTGAATACCAGATATGGGCAGAGAAGAAGCAGGAATTGTTTGCACATCTTTCAAGACTGCATGAACAATTGAGAGAAATGAAAATGGAATATGCACCGAAGGATAGAGAGGATTCTGAATGGAGTCCTCTTTTTGTTATGGCGGCAAAGGAGCTTACCTATGTGGACTATTTGTATGACTACTGCATGTTTGAAGCCACAGAGGATGAATTGAAACTAAAAATTGATGAAATAATGAAGGAGATGGAAAAGATTGAAAAAAGAATGTATGACACCGAATCAGGAATTAGTGGATCAGATGCTGGACAAATCCGAGAAAGGCTGGCCGTATAACACCATTGAAAATGCAAGGGTCATTCTGGAAAATGATGAGCTTTTCAAAGGCAATATCCGAGACAATCTATTTCGGGACAGAATTGAGTTGTCCGGGCAGATGCCTTGGAGCAGAACATACCTGGATGTGACGGATAAGGATGATATTCATATTCGCCATTATGTAGAAAAATATTATCATTTCCGTAATGATAAGGCACTTCGTGATGCTATGCAAATTGTTGCTACAGAGAATGAGTATCACCCGGTCAGAGAATATTTGCTTTCTCTTAAATGGGATGGTGTGGAGCGAGTGAGGTATGCACTAAAACATTTTCTGGGAACATCAGGAAGTAATTATGAATATGAGTGCTTGAAGCTTTTTATGTTAGGAGCCATCAACAGAATATTTAAACCCGGATGCAAATTTGAATATATGCTCTGTCTTGTTGGCGGTCAGGGAGCCGGCAAGTCTACCTTTATACGATTCTTGTGCTTGAATGACAGGTGGTTTACCGATGATATCAAGAGATTGGATGATGATAAGGTTTATGAACATCTGGCGGGACATTGGATTTGTGAAATGGCAGAGATGCTGGCAGTACTGAATACTAAATACAATGAAGCAACCAAAGCTTTTCTTAGCAAGCAATATGATAACTATCGAAAACCTTATGGAACCAGAGCGGAAGATATCCCAAGACAATGTGTCTTTGCCGGTACCTCTAATGTGGTCAATTTTCTGCCACTGGATCGGAGCGGAAACAGAAGATTCTTACCGATTATGTGTGATGCTTCTAAGGCAGAGGTGCATATTCTGGAGGATGAAGCTACATCACGAGCGTATATTGAGCAGATGTGGGCGGAAATGATGGCGCTATATGGTGACGGAAAAGTCAGATTGAAGCTTCCTCCCGAGATTGAGAAGAACCTGATTGAGTATCAACGACCATTTATGCAGGAGGATACTTGGACAGGCCTTATTCAGGAATGGTTGGATCATATATCTTGTGATGTAGTCTGCGTTCAACAGATTTACAACGAAGCTTTGAAAGAAATGGGAAAGCCCAGAAACAGTGAGGCCAGAGAGATCGGACTGATTATGAATGGCACTATTTCCGGATGGGAGCCTTATCCTAATCCACGGAACATCCCCGGTTACGGAAAACAGCGTGGATGGATGAGAGTGGAAACAAACTCCGGAAACAGTGAGGAAACATTTCTTTCTGTAGAGGGAATGCAGTTGGAAATCCCATTTGATAGCTGAAAATACAGGTTTTATCGAAGCAGATAGTAATAGGATAACAAGAAATAATAGTTTATGTACTCTGTTGCCGGACTTTGTTTCCGGTGACAGAGAGGATGGAGGATGAAATGAATCAGATTATTTTGAATATGGAAAATAGTATTACCCCGAAAGCGATACCTGTTATTGTTCCCCTGACATATCAGGCGATGCTGAATTTACAGGAGAAAATCAATCAGGCAAATACAGTGTTGATAAAAGCGGGGAGAGGAACTTCTAAAAGGGATGAAGACGGAATCCCGTTATGGCAACGTTACGCGCTGAGTGTACCGGAGGCTGCTAAGTATTTTGGAATCGGAGAGACAAGACTCTATCAGATTGTCTCGGAGCATCCCGGTGCAGATTTTATTTTGGAAATTGGGAGCCATGTGAAGATCAAAAGAGTTTTGTTTGAAAGATTTTTAGATGCTGCCAGTTGTGTCTAACGCTGAAAGCATTGTTCCCGAGAAGTCAATGCATGATACAATTCTGCTATGGAGAAATGGCAAAAATATCAAAAAGTGATGTGTTTTTGGACTGTTCTATGATAGAATCATATCTATCGAGGGCAGTCCTTTTGTATTTGGAAAGGAGTGTCTATTATGTCAAGTAAAAGAAAGGATAACAAAGGCCGTGTACTACACAACGGCGAGTATCAGCAGTCAAACGGTCGATATCGTTATAAATATTATGATGGCACCGGAAAGGCAAGATATTTATATAGCTGGAGATTGGATAAAAACGATCGAATGCCGGATGGAAAGAGGCAGGGAAAATCACTTCGGGAACAGGAGAAGGAACTTCAAGCTACCCAGTTTGGGCATATTGCTTTAGACGGTGGCAATCTCACGGTACTGGAGTTGGTTCGGCGTTATACCGCAACCAAGATTGGTGTGAGAGAATCTACGAAGGCAGGTTATCAGACAACCATTAACTTCCTGGAGAAGGATCCCTTTGGTCAGAGACGTATCGATACCATCAAGATTTCCGACGCGAAGCTTTGGCTGATTACCCTGCAACAAAGACAGGGAAAAGGCTATAGCACGATCCACACCATCAGAGGGATTTTGAGACCGGCTTTTCGGTTGGCTTATGATGATGACCTGATTCGAAGAAATCCCTTTGATTTTGAACTTGCTACGGTTATTGTCAATGACAGCGTGACAAGGGAAGCGATTACCAGGGATCAGGAGCGTAAATATCTTGAATTTGTCAAACAGGATAAGCATTTTAGCAGATATTATGAAGGCATCTTTATTCTGTTCAATACCGGTCTGCGAATCTCAGAATTTGTAGGACTTACAACAAAAAATATTGATTTTAAGCATCACAAAATCATCGTTGATCATCAGCTGATCCGCAGTTCCAAAATGCAGTATATGATCGAGGAACCAAAGACAGAAAGCGGTGTACGAGAGATACCAATGTCTGAGGAAGTGGAGGCAGCATTTAGGGCAATTATTGCAAAGAGAGTAAAGCCAAAGGTAGAACCTATGATTGATGGCTACAGCGGCTTCTTATTTCTTGATAAAAACAATATGCCTATGGTGGCTCTCCACTGGGAGAAGTACTTTCAGCACATTCTTCAGAAGTATAACAGCATCTACAAGATCCAGATGCCAAAAGTAACACCCCATGTATGCAGACATACCTTTTGCTCCAAGATGGCAAAGAGTGGCATGAATCCCAAGAGCCTGCAGTATATCATGGGACACTCGGATATCAGCGTTACACTGAACACTTACACTCATGTAAAATTCGAGGATGCAGAGGCGGAGATGAAGAGGGTTGCAGCAATCTAAACGGCTTGAATACTACAAAAAGTACGGGGGTACGATTGGGTATTTGTACCCCCATTGTACCCCTTTTCTCTCGAAAATATAGGATTTTATGAGAGATTATGAGATGATACATGAATTTAAAAAAACGCCGCAAAGCCAGTAAAATCAAGGATTGCGACGAAATGAGAGGATATAAGAGATTATGATAAAAGTATTATTCATCTGCCACGGCAACATCTGCCGCAGCCCAATGGCAGAATTCATTTTCAAAGACATGGCAGAAAAACAAGGTCTTTCAGACCAATTTGAGATCGCATCCGCCGCGACCAGCACCGAGGAGATCTGGAACGGCATCGGCAACCCGGTTTATCCGCCGGCCAGGCAGGAGCTTGCGCGCCACGACCTCAAGTGTGACGGTAAGAGAGCGGTGCAGCTTAAGAAATCTGACTACGACTACTATGATTATCTGGTCGGCATGGACACGATGAACATCCGCAACATTGAGCGGATGACCGGCCACAAGGGCGGGAAGATTTCGCTTCTGCTACAGTACGCGGGAAGGAATGCCAGCATTTCCGATCCGTGGTACAGTGAGCGGTTTGATGTGGCTTACCGGGAAATCCGAGAGGGCTGTGAAGGCCTGATGCAGTACATTCTTGAACATGATTTCGGATGGAAATAAGATTCCCCGGCAAGCCAGAGTGGTTTGCCGGGGAAATATTTATGCGGATTATGATAAATTATAAATATGGATACAGGAATACCAGGATTGGGATGGTCAGTATGGATAGCAGTGTGGAAAGGATAATTCGATAAGAACATTCTCGTCCGTCCCGCCCGCTTTCTTCAACCAGCATCAGGATAAGATTCCCACAAGGCATTGCCATCATGATCATATAAACCTGACACATCACATTAGAGATCGGAAGGCGTTTGAGGAACAGGGTCCCGATTATCGGGATTACCAGCAATTTGCACAGGCAGAAGAGATAGCGTTTCCCGCTGGTGAAGAGGGAGACGAGATCTGCCTGGATTCCCAGGGAGACTCCGATTACGATGAGTGAGATCGGAGTGGTAGCATTTGCCAGATACTGGAGTCCGTCGCTAAGTGGCTGCGGAGGGACGATGTCGGTGACAAATATGAAAAGGGTTGCTACACAGGCAATGGTGCCCGGATTAACCAGTGGTTTTAATGTGGACAATTGGAATGCGGCTTTTGGGGTGTCTGTTCCTTTCGAACCGTGTCTCAGCAGGGAGATGCCGTAGGTGTAGACCAGAATGTTATATTCCAGGATAAATACGGCAACATAAATCAGTTTATCCGTTCCCAAAAGTGCCTTTACAACAGGGATGCCGACAAAACCGACATTTGCAAATATATAAAGGAGTTCAGTGATTTGTCGCTGGTCGCCTGTCTCACGGAAAATCCGAACAAGGATCTTCGACAGGATGATCAGGAAGAGAAAGATTCCGGCAGAGACCAGAAAGAGAAGCGGTATGGAGTCCACAGTGCCGTTTCCGGAATTCCCAAGTACGCTGGAGAAAATCATGGCAGGGTTGAAGACATTTACAACCAGCCTGGAAAGACAGGCATTATTTTCCTGGGAGATCATATGGGCTTTGTAGCAGAAATAGCCGGTTAGTATTAACAGAAACATGACAAACATTTGAAGTCCGGCGGTCATTACGTTCATGGTATTACCTCATTTCTTTCATTTATATGGATTTTGTATCCGAATCTCTTCTTATTATACTGAAAAAAAGAGATTTCACAAGCGTGTTTTTTACTGTTCGCAAAGAAAGACAAGAAAAAGTAGATGAAAATTCTCTTCTGAGGCATGGAACTTTTGGGGAAGGTGTGTTATGATGTTCATGCACAGTGAGAACGTCGTGATATGACCTTATATGGATGAAGAATTACACTGCCAAGAGCGAGAAGGAATATCGCGTGGAAGGAGTGACAGTATGCGGGCGACCGTGTTATTGGTTAATTTTAAGGATAAGCAGAAGCTGCGTGAGATTCAGATGGTTCTGATGACGCTTAAGGTTAAGGTAAGGCTTGTAGAGCCGGAAGAGTATTATAAAACGATTGGTGAGCTTGTCGGAATTGTGGAGACGCAGTCTAAAAGTGATGATGATGAAAGTATTGTTCTGGCAAAGGAAATGATTGTGTTTGCCGGGCTTGCGGAGCAGCAGTTGAATCAGGTATTGTTTCTGATGAGAAAGAAAGTGATCGGTTCGGTGGATTATAAAGCGGTCCTGACAGACACGAATCAGAGCTGGACGATTCCGGAACTGTACCGGGAGCTGGAGCGGGAACATGAGGCGATTATGGCTCAGAAGAAGTAGGTAAAGCGGATTGAAAAGATCTGTTTTAGTTGCTATGCATATGAGAAAATGGTCCGGTGGACCGTTTTGAGTGTTAGGGACAGAAGCTCTGTCTTGGACAAGATATAAATACATTATTTTATTACTTAAAAACGTGAGAAGAGAGGTAGCAAAGAAATGAGTATTGCAGAGAAAATTGCGAGATTGCGCGAGAAAATGGCTGAAAAGGGAATGGACGTATATGTGATTCCGACAGCAGATTTTCATCAAAGTGAATATGTGGGGGGACATTTCAAGGCTCGTGCATATATGACCGGATTTACCGGATCGGCAGGAACTGCAGTCATTACAGCCAGTGAAGCGCGTCTGTGGACAGACGGAAGATATTTTATTCAGGCAGGCAAGCAGCTTGCTGGATCTCCGGTAGAGCTGATGAAAATGGGAGAACCGGGAGTGCCGACTTTGAATGAATATTTGCAGACAGCAGTGCCGGAAGGCGGAGCCCTGGGATTTGACGGAAGAGTAATCGCTATGGGATCCGGCCTTGAATATGAGAAGATCACGGCGGAAAAGAATGCGAAGATCGTGTATGATTATGATCTGGTCGATGAAGTGTGGGAGGATCGCCCGGCACTTTCTGAAGAGCCCGTATTTGCGCTGGAATTGAAGTATGCCGGTGAGACAACAGAAAGCAAGCTGGCGAGAATTCGTGAGTACATGAAGGAATGCGGCGCTGCAAAGCACATTCTTACGACGTTGGACGATATCTGCTGGATTCTGAATATTCGTGGAAATGACGTGGAATTCTTCCCGCTGGTACTTTCTTATGCGGTTATTACCATGGACAGCATGGAATTGTATATCAATGAGAAGAAATTAAGTGCTGAGATTAAGGAAGCACTTGCGAAAGACGGCGTCGTTCTTCATCCGTATAATAACATTTACGAAGATGTTAAGAAATTGGAGGATGGAGAAGTCGTTCTGATCGACCCGGGCAAATTGAATTATGCTCTTTACAGCAATATACCGGAAAATGTCGTTAAGGTTGAAAAACGGAATCCGGAAGAGCTTTTCAAGGCTATGAAGAATCCGGTGGAGATTGAAAATATCCGTAAGGCGCAGATTAAGGACAGTGTGGCACACGTTCGTTTTATGAAATGGCTGAAGGAAAATATTGGAAAGCAGGAGATTACTGAGATCAGCGCTTCTGAGAAGCTGGATGAGTTCCGCGTTGAGATGGGCAACTTTATCCGTCCGAGCTTCGGACCGATTTCTGCTTTGGGAGAGCATGCGGCAAGTGCACATTATTCAGCAACACCGGAGAGCAATGCAGTGCTTCATGAGGGGACGATGTTCCTGACTGATACGGGAGCAGGTTTCTATGAAGGGTCTACTGATATTACAAGAACGTATGCGTTGGGTGAGATCCCGCAGTATATGAAGGATGATTTCACGCTGGTAGCTATCAGTAATCTTATGCTTGCAAGTGCGAAATTCATGTATGGATGTACCGGATTAACTCTGGATATGTTGGCGAGAAAGCCGTTCTGGGATAGAAACATGAACTTTAATCATGGAACAGGTCATGGAGTAGGATATCTTCTGAATATCCATGAAGGTCCGTCCGGTTTCCGCTGGCAGTATCGTGCACATGAAATTCAACCGCTGGAAGAAGGCATGGTGATTACCGATGAGCCAGGTGTTTATATTGAAGGATCTCATGGAGTTCGTCTGGAAAACGAGCTTCTGGTATGCAAGGGTGAGAAAAATGAATATGGTCAGTTCATGTATATGGATACGATTACTTACGTTCCGATGGATCTGGATGCAATTAATCCGGATATGATGACGGCAGAGGAGAAGAAGCTTCTGAACGATTATCATAAGCAGGTATATGAGAAAGTTTCTCCATACCTGAATGAAGAAGAGAAAGAATGGCTGGCGAAATATACAAGAGAGATTTAGACAGAATGAACAAAGGGGAGACGGAGTCTCCCCTTGTTTTATTTCGTGTGTCCAGCGAAGCTGGATCACACTTGCCGGTGCAAGTCCGGTTGGGATGGCAAAGAGGGATTTGGCTTTCTTGGAATGCACCACAGAAGAATGACAACAGAAACAAGCAAAGGGCAACTGTATAAGGAAACCTATCAGTACCCTAGCAGAAAAGCCATGAAGAAAATGAAAGCAGAAATCAAAAGGAATGTAAACAATCGAAGCCT
>JALFNN010000008.1 GCA_022774325.1 bacterium
AATTTGCTGCAGGCTGGTGTAGATATATCTACAATCGCCATCTGGCTGGGGCACGAAAACATTGAAACGACTCATAAATATATGGTGGCTGACATTGAGATCAAACGTCAAGCTATGGAGAAACTTGATGAAACAACAAACGGTTCATTCAACTATAAACCGAGTAAGTCCATTCTCGCATTCCTGGCTTCTCTGTAATACTTATGTTCTGTAAAAACAGTGCCGTGTAGTGAATTCAAAGGATTATGCGGCACTACAGAACATAATTCTGCTCACAACATAATTCCGGCCCACTGCGAATGGACGGATCGCATTTTCACTGAGATTATTTGTAAAGCTGCAGCGTCCATCCTCCAGATATGTTTCCGCTGTGTCCCTCCGGTTCAGGGCATAGCCCACCGCTTTATCCATCCGGGTATTCCGGGCTGGTCTCTGCTGATCGAGCCACGACCAAAACGCCTCCAGAACAGGTTTTTCCTTCTCGAGACGCAATTGCTTCCGCTTTTCATAATCGCCGGGATATTTTTTGTTAATAGAGTCCTCGATGGCGAATAACCGGTTACAGTACTGGACTCCCTGTACTGCAGGCTGGCTGTAATCATACTGCTTGCCTTTGGGAACAGCATCGATAAAGTATCGGCGGATATGTGCCCAACAGGAACATCGTTTTATTCCCGGCAGACTATTGTAGCCCTGATAGCCATCGGTTTCCAGATAGCCCAGATAGCCTTCCAGGAATTCTTTCGCATGGCTGCTGCTCCGGGTTGGGGAATAACCATACAGGATGATTGCCGGAAGTCCGTCCTCACCACTGCGGAACAGCCACATAAAGGACTGGGTCTGGGCTTTACGCCCTTCCTCATTCAGTACCTGCACCCTGGTCTCATCTGCCATTGCGAAGCTGCGTTTCAGCAGTTCCCGATGGAAGTAATCATACATTGGCTGGAAATAGTTCTGCGAACAGTAGATGATCCAGTTGGCAAGTGTGGTGCGGCTGATCTGGGCTCCATACTGCTTCCAGTCCTTTTCCTGCCGGTAAAGGGGCAGGCCGTTAGCGTACTTCTGATACATGGTCCATGCAACCGTGGATGCGGAAGCAGGACCTTTCCCAACCAGAGCTTCCGGAATCCGGGATTTTACGATCACCGGTTTTTCCGTATCACCGAGCCCCTCTTTGCAGGATGGGCAGCCATAACTCTGGCTGTAGTATTCGATGACTTTACATGTGGCTGGAATGAACTCCAGTTCACGGCGGACATACTCTTCACCGATCAGGGCCATCTGCGTACCACAGACCGGACAGATCTGATCCTCTTCCGGAAGAGGGATGACCACTTTTTCAACTTCCAGACCTTTGAACAGATCATCATGGGTTGCTTTCTTTTTGCGGGTATGCTCCCTGATCACAGTTTCTTCTTCCAGCAAGGATGGATCCTGTTCCACTTCTGCTTCATCAAAAAGATTCTGCTGTCCCGGGATGTCATCGGATCTTCTTTCGCTGGATGAGCCGAAAAGTTTTTTGGTCAGGTAGTCTACCTGTTCCTGAAGTGCCTTCTCATGGCTGGACTTTTCATCAATAATAAGACGGAGAGATCTGATCAGCTCTGTCTGCTCAGATATCATTGTCTTCAGTTGTGATATGGTGTCTTTCAACTCTCTGAGCTGGATATCTTTCGCATTGGAAGCCATCGTTTCTCTCCTCGGATTTGATACCTTTATTATACCAGAAACGAGGCTGTTACTAAAGGAAAAAGATGTCTGAAAAACGCCGAATTTACAAGCAATTTCCGTATTTTTCTGTGCAGGATTTTTCTTCAAATACAGATGCTTTTTACTCTGTTTTCAGCGCCTTTGGCTGGTCAATATCGATTCCTGACATCAGCCAGTCAAACTCCCGCCAGGAAAGATTCCTGACCTCCGACTGCTTCCTTGGCCATTGATAGCCGCCGTGCACAGACAAACGCTTATAGATCAGAACAAATCCGTCCGGTTCCCGGAACAGAGCTTTGATCCTGTCCCGTCTTCTTCCGCAGAAAAGAAAGAGAGCATTGGATGAAGGATCCATCTTAAGCTGGTCTTCTATGACGGCACAAAGACCATCAATGGATTTACGCATGTCGGTGTAGCCGCATACAATGTAAATCTTTTCGAGGCCGGAGATATCACCTAACATGAGAACTCCCGAAGCAGATGAAGTGTTCTGGTCACCAGGACCGGATCAGCATCATTATTGATACGGATCGTGATATCTTTCATAGAGACTTCAATCGTATGTGAATTGTCAAGGTACAGTTTTTGCATCTGTGATGCTGTATGCTGTTCCGGAATGTGATCCGGAACAATGTCAATGGGAACCACATCCTGCTTCGGACGGGGAACCTCAAGATGACCGTAATTCGGTAATGGGATCTGATCCGCTGCTGCTTTCCTGCAGCGGCTGACCCAGTTATAAAAGGTGCTTACTGCAATATCGTTTTCACGACACCAGTCAGCATCTGTCATGCCGCTCTGCCGGCATTCATTGATAAGCCTGAGTTGTTCCGACATTGGAACGCGGGCTTTGCGAGTACCTGCCATAACCTATCCTCCATGATTGTAGTGAAATAATCTAAATATCTTTCATCTACAATTATAGGAAGTTCGGACTGCTTAGAAAATCCGCAGGAATATTTGGCGCTTACGTCAAATAAGTCTCTTTCCAGACTAAAAACATTATCTTTTCGTTCTAGATACAGCATATGTCGTTTGGCAGCAATCTTAAATATTTTAAAGTCATCGTCTTCATCAATTACTTTGTAATCAATGCTCTTTAATAATTCTTCAATTTTCATAGTAACCTCTTTTTACACTTTGTATGAATTAAGCGTTGACACAATCAAATCATTTTCCTCATCGGTAATGCCAAGCGCCTTTCGTAAATATTGATTAAAATCGTCTTGTGACATGTCATTAAACACTGTTATATTTTCGTCTAAAACAATTGGAAGCTCCTTTAAAAAAGCATTTTTGTAAATGGAATATCCATTTGCTTTAGGTACTGAAATTTTTTTGTAAATGTATGTGACAACGTCCGAATTAAGATAAAGCAACAAGTAGTTATAATACATTTGATAATCTGGTTTCAGTTCCGCACCACAGGCACTATCTGTATAGAAGCACTTATCAACTAATGCGAAATCATTAAACATACTGATTTCAGCAAAAACAAATTTTTTATTATAAAAATGTTCTTTTTTTCTGGGATTCCACAATTCATACCATTTCTTGCTACTTTTGTTAAAGTATTCTCTTTGTGATAATTCCTCTTTTCTTTCTACTAAATACTGATATAAATTTGGACATTCTTTTGCAAATTGATCTTCTTCAATTACAACTGTTTTTCCATTTTTTATTTCATACGGATAAAAAACATATGTACCTGTGTCAATCAATCTTCCACCACGAATATCTTTCCCTTTATAAGCAGGCTCTAAATAGTCTTTTTCTAATCCATTATCGTTAATACAATCTTCAGTTAGTAGATATATATTATTAAAGCCAGTTACTATTCCTTGTGAAATGGCTTTTGTAATATCACCAAATTTATTATTTGATTTAACCAACACTTTTTCTAAAATAGTATTTGTTTCAGCTTTTTCTAAGTTCCAAGATGGTTCTTTTAAATCAGATTGTTTTATGTAATGAACAGATCCTTCTGATAAATCCTCATTTAGGATTTTGATGCTATCTTCACATTGTCCTCCTTTTTGGATACCAAAAATACAGGTATATGTAAGGGCTGAATCAAATATCTGATAATCTGAAAAATCTGCTATATATTTAATGTTTGTATTATCTAATATTAGTTTTCGTATATTTTTTCCGTAATTTCTCTTATAAAAGTATGATGGGCAAATATATGACAATATACCTTTATTCGCCAATAAGTTAATGCCTTTTTCAATAAATAAAACATAGAAGTCATATTTTCCGTTGGCTGAAAAATATCTTTCTCGATAGTATTCTTTATCTGGAACCTTATGAAATCCAATATAAGGAGGATTTCCAATAACAATATCAAAACCACCCTTTTCTTTGAAGACTCTAGCAAAATCTAATTGCCACAATACATATGGTTTGGAGGACAACTGCTTGCTTTCTTCATATCTTTCTCGAATATCAGGTGTCATACGACCTTCTAATTGCGATAAAATAATACGATCCTTTATCGCGGATATATTTTGTAGCAAGTTTTTCTTTTCTTCCGTATTCTTGCATCTAAACAATTTATCTTGTTCATCAAATAATACCGGAAGTAATTTATCAAAACCTGATTGAAATACATTCATTTGTGAATTGGTTGTCTCTGTTCCAATAAGTGCACTTTTATTGATTAATGGAATCCCTTCAAATTCATCCATTAAACTATTCCCACAAATTATATTGCATTCTAAGTTAGGAAGAGCTCTCGGATTTCTGTGTCCTTCTAATTCCGAAGTTGCATCCGGATTAATTTCATCATCAATAACTAAAGCAAGCCATAGACGGAGCTGTGTTATATCAACTGCAGATGGTTCTACGTCAGCAGCGAAAATACAATTTCTGATTGTTTCGTATTTCAAAGTATGTGGAGAACGTTCCATCTGGTACATCAGTCGTACATCGTAGGAATTCATATTAATCGCAATATAAGCAGATATATTTTGTCTTGCTCTCACAATCTCATTTAACATACCAAGAGGAAACGCGCCAGATCCAACTGCTGGATCCGCTACTCTTACATTTGCAAGTGCTTTATCCATATCTAGTAATTTATTGACCTGGACTTTTCCTTCGTCATCAATTTTGAATAGCTCTTCAGAAATGTACATGCCATTATTACCAAGGCGTTTTTCTTTGACGGTATCCTCGTCTTTCATAAGATCACCATATAAAATAAAATCACGAACGGCTTCTTCACTAACATTGATAGTATTAGTTAGATAATTTATCAAACTTTCCTGACACATATAGTGAACAATTTCACGCGGAGTATAAAATGCGCCCTTAGCCTTTCTATCATTCACTTCCAAAAGATTTTCAAATACCTTACCTAACATTTCAGGGTCTATGGCAACTTCTCGTTCCATAGGTTCATCTTCAGACATAGTGAAATTATATCGATCAAATATATCAAGGATTCCATCACCTGTTCTTGGATTGTTATTGATTCTATTTGAAAATACTTCATTTGGGATAGCAAAATCATTATGTTCCCAATCATATCCATCAATTGGTTCAAATAGACCACCGGATAAGAACGGGATGCGGCAATGAAGATCTGGATCATATCCTTGCTCACCACGATTTACGTTTAAGGCGTTATAAAACAATGGCTCCAAATAATCATCAAAGAAGTTCGCACCCTTTTTATCGGCTATTTCAAACAACTTTCTCATGAAGTTATGTGGTCCTGATCCCCAATGTTTGCCTTTCACACATTGAGCGAGAATTGCCTCGTCTTCATTAGACATCATATCTAACGCTTTTGGCGACAAACGATAAGTTCCATCCGCAACCGGCACATATACCTTCGGTATTAACTCTCTCGATTTTGAACCACGTGCATAAAAAGCATTTTTATATTCTTTTTCAGTCATGGTAGTAGGCCAAGCACCAACACCTAACCAACCCTTTTTCTGAAGAAAATATAAAAAAACAATTTGTCCCATAAGTTTCTTTGCGAATTGAGCAGCTGTAAAATTATGAAGTTTTGATTCAAGTACAAAATCTTGATTATCTTCCAAATGAATCAATAATTGTTTGAATTTTGCACAATACAGATTAAAAAATTCATTTGTAACCGCTTCGACAGAGAAAGCTTCTTCTAATTCATCCAGTTTCGGATTAAGATTTTGATCTGTAATAAACTTTCTAAATCGATCTATCGCTGTATGACATGGTTCATCTTTTCCTACTAGATAAGAGTATCTTTTGGCGGGCGTCATATTTTCTGCAGTTTTTAATTTACCATTTTCAAATTTAATCTCAAAGTCCAATCGGACCAGTGATATTCTCCATTTAGGATTTCCTTCTGTATAAAAAGCAATTAATGCCCCATCTGCACCAGCACTTTCGATAAGTTTCTTAGCATAACTTCTCTGTGTACTACGTGATGTTTCAACATATGATTTGTTGAGAAGTTCTACTGAAAAAATGATTAATTTTTTACCATCCGGATCTATGTAATTACCTACATGAGATGATCCGGCGATATGTGATGAGAAGTTTGTATATTCTTTACGGTATTTATTTGGTGCTACAAGATTAACCGAATCAAATACTTCTTGCACAAATTCAACGTAATTTTGGATAGAATATTCGCTGGTTAATACCTTTTCTATTTTTTCAATTACTGCACTACTCATTATTCTTCACCCGCTTTCAAGTAACATGACAGAATTACCTGTTTTTCGCCTTCAACTAAAGACTTTTGTTCTTTTGTAGGTTCCAAATAGGATTCTGGAACCAATTTCAATATTTCATAATAGAATTCAAGAACATCGGCAACCGTCTTACTTTTTTTCATTACATCTTTGGAAATTTTCGCTGGTATTTCGCCATTTTCCCAAAGAGTTATTAGTTTATCGATAATTTCCTCTTGATCATCTGTAAGCCTCGGCTCGTTTTTCATTGCTCGCAATAAACGAATTATTTTGGCATCATTTCCAGTGACCATAGGTCTTTCAATCGATATTTCTTCTTCCTGAAGAAGCATATCATCAAATGCCATATCATTTTGCTCGAATTGGTTGTAGTACATTCCCTCAACAGTAATTTTTTCCTCATCTGGTTCAGACTTAATAAACGGAATTGCTTCCATAAATGTAATCTGATGAGATCCCAACGAATTAGACATAAAGAATGTCTTCAATGCACCTTTGCGAATAAAACTAATTGTTGATGTAGAATCAACAATATTAGAGATTTTCCCGGCTTTTGCCTTCTTAGGAAGTCGTTTTATTTGAGCAAAAAGCTTTGGATCATTGTCTCGTATTTGTCTGATGATTGCTAAATATGCTAATTCTGGATTAGTACTTCCTTCTTCATCAGCATCAAGATCTTTATTTAAATCCTCAAATAGCTTCTTTGCTGAAACTTCTTCCTCATCAGATAAGTATTTAATATCTTCTCCCAAAGTATCATGAAACGCCTGGAGTTTTTCAAGAATTCTGTCCTCCATTGGTATCTGTGCGTGACTCTGTGCTGTTGGAAAGAAATTGAATACATAAATGCGATCAAACTCTGTTCCAACACGATTAATACGTCCGACACGCTGCATAATTCTCGTTGGGTTCCATGGTAAATCATAATTCACAAGTACGTTTGCTCGATGAAGATTGATACCTTCTGCCAATACATCGGTTGTAATCAAAAGATCGTATTTATCATTATTTTTGTTTTTGTTTTTTGGATTAAAACTATCCTCAATTTCTACCTTCAGAGAAGCGCTACTTTGACCACTATAGAAGATAATTCTATCACCATATAAATCCTTCAAACCTTCACAAAGATATTCTGCGGTTTCTTTTGATTCTGTAAAGACAATGATCTTCTGACCCTTCATGACAGTATTATGTATCAAGTTTAACCTGAACTCCTCTAACTTTGGATCATCTTTGATTAAGGACCACATCGTCTGAAGATATTTCAGCTGACCAAGATCCTGTTCCAGTTCCTTAATAAACCTTGGTTCGAACTCTGTACTTTTGAATTTCATTACATCGTTCTGTTCAATGAAATACATAAGTTTTTCGAGGTTACCATCATCTAAAAGATCATATACATTTACCTTCTTACTAATATATACTTCTCCAGTTTTAACCATGTTAATGAACTTTTCATAGGATTCGATAAAGCGTTCAAGTGACTTACGGAATGCGTAAAAACTGCTTTCCAGACGCTTAATCAAAATACCCTTCATGAATCCCCCCATATTTTTCTGGGCAGCAAGCATGGTTGCATATTTCTTCTTATCTTTTAGGTAGAGCAACGGAGTATATCGTGAATACTTGAAGTCCCGAATAACTTTCATTGTTTCATTGAAAGCCTCATCAGTATACTCATCAAACGTGTAGATGATTTTCTCAGGATTACCAACTTTCGGGAATGACAAGCCCTGTTTCTCTAGATCTTCTCCATAATACTGCTGTATTTCACCTCTAGTTCTTCGTATCATAACCTCACGCAAAAGTTTATCTCTGATGATTTCTGAATTTTCGCGAAGCTGTTCCATATATTTCAAAGAACCTTTAGGTAACTTATTCAATTTTGAATTAAGTCCTCGGAAGAAGCCTTCAATATTTCTGATACCATTTATTGTTCCACTCTGTTTAGCCTGAAAGAGATACAGCTGATTCTCAATATCACTGGTATAGTTGTTAATCGGAGTAGCCGAAATCAGAATCACTTTCTTATCTCTACAAATCTGATGTAATAATGTAAAGGACTCTGTATCGCTATTACGGAAACGATGGGCCTCATCAACAAATATATACGAATACTTGTCTGTTCCTTTGGCAATGATTTGATCTAACTTACCTAATGACTCAACATCGCAACGTGCAACATCAAATTCCTGCAAAACGCTTCTCCAATAATCTACCAACACTGGCGGACATATAAACAGTTTATATGTGTTTCTATTAAAGGTATTTGCCAACATTGCACATATATATGTTTTTCCAAGACCAACTACATCTGAGATAAATACACCGTTATATGCATCCAATTTCTGACGTGCCTGCATCACCGCATCAATCTGATACTGCAAACGCATATATCCCTCTGGAAGTAATGTTTCAAAATTCTCTTTATCAGAGTTAATTTCCTCTTTAAAGAATTCGTACAGTGTTTTTAGATAAAGTTGGTATGGCGTAATATCACTACGCATCCAAGTTCTCTGTTCAACAGCCTCAATATAGGTGTCTTTGATATCCGTTGCTTTTTCCCAAAGCTCTTCGAATTTCTTTAATGCAAATTTAACATCCGGAGCATCCTTTAATTCAACGTTAAATTCCAGATTATTTACAAGACCTGCTTCTGAAAAGTTACTGGATCCTGTAATTACGCTACCAAAAGTATCCGGTGCTTTTTCTGGATCTTTTCGCATGATGTAAACTTTGGCATGAATTGGTGCCTCTGTGTACATTCTCATTTCAAGTTTTCCAGACTTCAACCAATCGATAAAGATTCTAATACCTTTTTCAACAGCTTCTGAAGTTGGTGCTTGTTCAAATTCTTTTTCAATTGTTTCTCCAATAATCTCTTTTCCTGAATTAGATGAAACAGCAGCAAATTTTACTTCCTGCTTCATACGATCAATAATCTTCACTGTGAATTTATCAACGTTAAGACCTACTAAAATCCTGATTTTATCAACAGATTCCAAGGACTCGTACATTCTAAAAAATCCACTTGTTCTGAAATAGCCAACCAAGGCATCAAAAAATTGCGTATTGCTTTTCAGTATCGCAGCGAACCTGCTATAAAGATCTCTTTCTGGTTCATTTGTAAAGAATTTCAAATCTGTAGTAGACATTATTCTTTCCCTCCATTTTCTGGAACTATTTCCACAATTTCATCCATTGTACATCCTAAAGCTGTACATATTTTGGCAAGTACCTCGACACGAACATCTTCATTTTTTCCCATGCGAGCCATTGCATTTGTAGTGATTCCAGCCATTTTTATAAGCTGTGTTTTACTCATATTTCGATCAATTAAGATATGCCATAATCTGTTATATGATACTGCCATGATATGTCTCCTTAATATACAATTTGAAATTCGATTATCACTTGCAAAAGTATATAATTTTGCCAACAATATACCGTCTTCATTATATCATCCAACGACCACTTCTTCAATTTTGAATTGAGGTTTTCAATCACAAGAACTCATATCGACCCACTAGAAAAAGACCGTCATAACAATCCACTTACAATATTCAGTTTTAACTATTACGAATTTCACAGATAGATTTCTCCAAAAGATGAAGCTCTTTCTTTGACAGCTTCTGTGTATCCATTCAACGGCTTGAACATAGAATCATCATACTGCAGCATAGCATGAGAATGAGTAGTTTTTCATTTGTTCACTTGGCATATCACCACAAAAAAGGGACAACCCCTGAAAGAGGTGCCCCATAATCACTATTTTAAATCATGCTCAGCGTCGTGTGTTGCAATATACTTTTGATAATCTATATCGTCTTTTAAGGCCAAGTATTTATCATGGATTAAAGAAAATAGGTTCTTTTTTCGTGTGTAAATTTTTTCTATATCGTTCTTTTCAAGAACAATAATGTACTTTTTGGCACTCAGTGCAAATTTTTTTATTAATCCCTGCGAATCACTCCACTTACTTCTTCCTGTTACACCATCCCACGAAATCATTACTCCAAAGTCGGTATTGGTCACTAACATTAATGAACAGAATTTCCCAACATATGTAACGCCAACTGCACCTTCATAGTTTTTACATTCACAAAGGAAGGAGTCACCTAGAAAAGAGAATGACTGACTAATTCCTGATAAATTCGCTTGATCCGTCCATTTGACGAGCAAATCTATCTCGTTCGTACTGGTACGGCAATTCTTATATACCTGTAACAGATTCACTACACTTTTCTCGAAAAGTAGCGTAGTTAATTCCTCTAATTTCTTTCCTTTCTCGCCTCTAGATAAATTGCCTTTGTCGATTTCATCATATAGTCTTTGAAATTCAGTTAAGTCTTCATCCTTCATCTGAACTAGACTAGAGTTGTATTTACTTGCATCTCTCATAAAATCAGACAGTGTGTACCCCGCCTGTTTCAATAACTGCGATGCATTATTAAACTTTTCTTCTTGGTTCAATTACAGTACCCGATATATTATAACCGCATTCCTAAGAGGAACATCTATTTCCGTATCGCAATGTACACAATTGACGAACTCTGGTATTTCGAACACAGTTTTATAATAATTACCAGTAAATCTCTGGCATGTTGGACAATATATTTGCAAATATTGTTCAACAATTCCCTTTTCAACACAAAGCTCTAAAATATCATAAATCTCTTTAATGTTTATTTTTAATTCTCTGTGCAATGCAGATGGATAAATCCAATCCTTGGAATGATACTGCGCCATGAACTCAACAAATGCATCACAATCAATATTAAATTTTTTCTCCTTTAACAAAGGAGCTACTTCTTGAAAAATATTCGATTGCATCATTCATTCGCCCCATTCCTAAATCTTTGCAACTACCAGTTATATGTTGTAATAAAGTATATTTCCCATTAAAATAGTCGAACGTAAGCTTTACAATATAACTCTGGTTTTCCACAGGTTTAACTCTTTTGATATAGATATATGGATAATTTGCAGTTGCCTCTTTTTCATTAAGATACTGCAATAAAAGTTGCTTTACTTCATCTGCCTCATTAAACAATTCTTCATTTTCATCAATCAATTCTCTTAATTCTCCAATGAAAGGCAACATATAGTCTTCACTTTCAGATGCTGTTAATTCTGCAGATCCACCCGACTTCATTTCCATCATCTGCTTATACATTTTTACATCCGTGTTTTGTATATCATTTGTAATTCTAATAGTATCACCGTGCTCGCAGCAAAACAAAGATAAACCAATCGTTTCCTTTATCCATTCTATTCCAGCTACAACTATCTTATAATACGCTTCTCGATCAATTTGTTCGCTATAGCTGTAATGCATAGAATCATATCTAATTTCTAACATATTTAGTTCAGGATTTATATAAATCACAATCGGATATCTATAAAGTACCTGATCATAGGTGTCTGGTAACACATACATTTTTTGCAAAACAAACTTTACAAATATCTTACCATCCTCTTTATACACTAACGGAGATGCTTCTTTTAATGCTCCGGCAATGATATAAGGCGGCTTATAGGTTTCTTTTTCGAAAAAAATAATCTTCTTTTCTTTCAAAACCTTCTCAATAGTCTTCTCCCCTTCAATTTCAAAGAAAAAAGGAACAGAATACTTGTAGAGTTTTTTAAATTCAAACTCCTCATAAAAATTCATAAAATCTTTTGATGAAGTCGTTCTGGTAATAATACCTTTTAAATCTCGTTTAGATTCAAAATATATCGTACTGGATGTATCATCCAATTTCATCTGCTCATCGAATGTAATTCTATGTTCAGCCTCTAATTGCTTACATACAAAACTTTGCAAGTTCTTAGAACCACACAACATCGTATTTTTATAAAATTCCAAAAATGTAGTTTCATCCATTGGAGTACGCATATTATCACCACCTAGTCATATTATTATGTATATTCTACTACATCTTGATAAATTCCGCCACTTTTTTCTTGACTTTTTCTTATTAATGTGATAATGAACATTATTTAATATTGGCTACTTGGTAAATGGAATTACAGACACTTCCCTAGAACACTGACAGGCAATGCCATGCATAACCTGTTTTTTTCTAGCCCTCTTTCTCAATCATCTCAAACAACTGATCCACCCTTCGCAGCGCAGCTCGTTGTTCCCTTTTCTTTGCCTGTTTCTCATATTTCTTGTTCTTATAAACAATCCTTTTGTCACCACGCTTTACAGCCGCTTTATATTTGTCGTGGTCATAAATATAATTCAGCGCCAAGGCAATATTCCTAAAGTAGAGCTGATCTTTTTGCTGATGGTATCTTCCTATTTCCGGATGCTTGAAATCTAGCGGAGCCTGTCTGGAATTTCGATGATACAGGGCAATCTGTTCCATACCTCTGGAATAGACCAGTTTCCAGCATCCCATATCTGTCTTCACATACAGAATTCCTTTTATGTATTTGAATTCCATGTTCCGAGTATTTTTATTCCATTCAATGGTTTTCTTTTCACTACTGCAGAGAAAGCTCATGTTATTGCAATGTCTACAGGCGCAATAGCCACGATGCTTGACATCCTCCAAGAGCAATATTTCTCTGTTTCCCGGCTTCATAAAGCCTATGTATTTACAAGTTGGTCTATGGTAAATGTTGGATTCTATACTCTTAATTCGCTTTGTACTCATGTTGTTTCTCCTTTCAAAACGAAAAGCCCTTCACTACCAGATACGGTAATGAAAGGCTTCACCTTAACGTCTATTCAGTTCTCTGTTTTGTTCCAAGTATTTCGGGATCGGCTTTCCTGATCGAATCGCAATCTCAATCTGCTTTTTATGAAGCTTTCCGATTACTGATTCTTTCTTCTTACGTTTCTTTGCTTTGGTTTTTTCTGGCTGCTTTGGAAGATTATTCACACGACCATCCACCATATCATAGTTGGCTTCTCCACCGGATTCCGCTTGCCTAAGCCATTCGCCATTTTGATAATATTTCTGCCAGATTTCCAGTCGTTGTAACTGTTGTTTCTGTGGTATTAGCTTCGTCTGTTCTTGTGGTCGGATCTGATTCCGGATCTGTTGCTTTACAGCATCGTCAAAACCATTTCTCACGTTATCTGCCATGATTTTTCCATAAGCATCTAAAACAACTGCCGGAACCTTATCACGATATTCGGTATGCTCCAATAAGAAAAATTGCTTGCCATCAATGATGATATAATCTGTTGCCATCCAGCTTCCTTTGCGATTTTCCAAATGATAATCGACAGTATCCATGGAAATCAATGCACCGGAACTGTTCATGCGGATAAAGCCTTCAATCGGCGTCAGATAATCCTCACTGATATAATAAGTGGTCAGTTCTCCTTCTTTATTTAGAACCAGAACATCGCTTACCTCAAAGGAATCTTTCCTGCGATTCCAGATGGTCATTGCTGTATCATCTGCAGATACTTTTTCGATGCGTTGCTGCCGGTAGAATTCTATACGAATCTGCAGTTTTTTCTTTTGGACCATATCATAGGGCAATCTCCAAAGAGCCTTACCGGATGAGGTTTGATCCACCCGGTAGACTGCATATTGATTAAGCTTCATGGAAATCGTCCTCCTGATCTTGCAAATAAGAGCTTACATTTAATTCCTGAAATATCTCATTACTGATAAAAGCAAGCTTATAAACAACACTGATCATCAGCTTAATTAGTTCAAGATCATCATCTTTTTCAATGGGAATAATTTTCATTGCTTCCCAAATATACTGAATGGTTTCGATTCTGGTTGGTCTCTCATAAATTGCAATAAGCTCCAACTCAGCAATCTCAAATACTATTTTTCTCATAGTGACATTGCCTCCTTCTTCATAGGTGGTTTGTCTGCCACCTGCTCCTGTTTCTTTTCCTGGGTATTTGAAACAAATTGATTCTTTTGCTTTTTCTCCGCCGCATAGGTTTCCAATTTCTTCATGGCATCCTGAATGATTTGATTCTTCTTATAGTGGTCCACTAAATCTATGGCATCATACAAGACTTTGCCTCCGCTAAACAGCTCATATTGTCCGGAATAGATACTGTCATCCTGCAGATCAAAACCGATACCTTTTATCCCATGCATCCGATCCGATGGAATGGATTCATATACCTTGATTGCCTCATCCAAAGATAATCCGTCATGAAATTCACCCATTATCGGAAATTCCATACATTCTGCTACATAAAAGGTAATCGTTCCTTCCATCTGTACTTCCGCAGCCTTTGTTCGTTCTTCGATAATTGCCTGCATTTCCTGTGTTACCTTATCAATGAATTCCCCAGATGTTTTACGAATCAAATCCAGAGAACCTTTTAGCTCTTTCATGTCATGTTCCTTGCTCCAGCCGGAAATGTATGGAAAGGAATAATCCCCCGTATCCAGATTGAAAGCAGCACAAACACAAAAAGCACAGCTTTCGGCTTCAATTTCTTTTGTCATACGATCTTTTTCGACATGATTCGATATCATAATGTCTTTATCATGAAGAAGACTGTGGGCACATTCATGAATTGCAGTTTTCATGGTCTGGCTCTCGCTCATGCCTTTATTGATGACAATTTCTTTTGCCGCATTGCTGTAATATCCCTTTGCTCCATTCGTAATCTCATCGAATCGAATCGGCACTGTGGATACTCTGGTGATTGCTTCCATGAATATTTCATAATTCTCAACACTGGCTGTCAGCTCCTCTGGCACAAGAAATGGCAGTGGTTCTCCCTCCGTTTGCTCATAAGCAAATACGGTAGTTGGTCTGAATCTTGGAATAATAACCTCCACCTCTTCCAGTTCCGGATGTCCATCTTCACCAATCACTGGTTGCTGATACTGGTCCTTTCGTTCTCTTGTCTGTTTTGTTTTCACGGGTGCCGGAGCAATGATCGTGATTCCTTTTTCCCCTCGTTTTACCTGCCTGCCAAGAGACTGCCATCGTTTATATGAATTACAGAGTGTGGCATCTGGTCTCTGCATAGCAATGAGAAGTGTATTGTTTACGGAGTAATTGTGGAACTTTGTCATGACCTTCAGAAATTCCTTATAACGTTCCTGATCACCTTCTAAGAAATTCTGCACACCCATCTCTAATGACTGCATGATGCTATTCATATCTTTTCCCTGAACCGGCAGGGCAGTTGTTTGAACACGGTCATTTTTGACCGGGTTGGATTCTGTTGAATATCCAGTCTGTTCTTCAGCTACTTTATTTCCAATCTTCAGTTGCTCGATATCGCTCGTAAAATGATTCCGAGAAATAGGAATGGTATCTTTCTCATGAAAAGAATAATACTCATTTCCTCTACCGGTTATGATGTGATCCACCATTTGAATTCCCAAAAGCTCTCCAACCTGATGCATGCGATCTGTTACTAGAACATCGTCTTTTGAAGGGACTAGATTCCCTGACGGATGATTGTGTATCATCATAAAGGAATGTGCATTGGATAAAATCGCTGACTTCATCATTTCCCTCGGATGAACCAATGACTCACTCAAAGCTCCCATGCTTACGATGTTCATATTGATTGGTTTCATATCGCTTTGCAGATTCACTACACAAACAAGTTCCCGGTCCATTTGACTTAGGAACTCGCTCATGACATGGATCGCTGCTTTTGGAGAATCCATCTTTTCGGTGCTGATCAACGGTCTTTCCTGTACCATTCGGATTGCAACTTGTGGCAGCACATTTTCCCTCTTTTCATCGTGAATCCTTGGTGTATTATTCTCTGCCATCCGTATCACCTCCAAGTGGCACTTCTATGATGAATTCTTCAGATTCCATTTCATTGATCTTTTCTTTTAAATCATCAAAAGTAATTGTATCTTTTCTTTCCTGCATTGTTTTCCTCCAAAAAAGAACCTCCGTCTGGACAAACCCAAACGGAGGCACAAGTATCAGAGTGACATATCGTTACTCTTATGTTTCTTAGGTGTTTTCACAGCATTTCCAAGGCTCTGATCCTTATTGGAAACATCCTTTTCCTGCTGTTTTGTTTTTGCCTTCTGGCGAGAATCAAAGGTGGCTGCTTTTTCGAATACTTTGTCTTTGGAATCATAATGATATACCTCATCCGTAAGACGTTCCGAAGGGTTTACCATGGTTGCATTGATTTCCGTCACCATACTGCGAAGCTCAAGGATTGACATCTTTCCATCATCCGGGACAACCAGAGTTTCATGCACAGATGATGGGAGAATAAAATAATCTCCACCTAATCTTTCTGCAATTTTATCCATTTGATCCGGATAGAAGATGGATGCTGCACCATTAATACCTTGCACATTGGTGATTACAGTCATGACAGAGTCTTCAATCATTGGCATATCCTGTATCAGAGCATCCATTGTCTCCTGATCCATACCAGCTTCTTTCATATCATCCATCATGATACGTTTCATGACCTCGCCCATAGAAGCAACCGTAGCAGGAAAGAGAATTGGAGAACTTTTCATCGCATCTTCATGAAGCTGTTCCTGTGTAATACCATACATATTCATCAGATGATTGTTGACTATGGTAGAAGCAATGCCTGCGTCGTCATCCATGCTGACAGCGATATGATATGTAATCGATAAATCCTCACGAAGCATATGTGGGGCATCCTGCAGCATTTCCTGATTTTTCTCTGCATTGCTTACTCGGATGAAAAGCTTATGCTTTGTAGTATCATAATCCGTGATGCGTAAGGAATCCACCTCAAAGCCTTCTGGCTGCATCTGAACCATAGCTGCAGCTTGTGTTACCGCCTCAACCAGGGAAATGTGATCGGAATCGTAAGCGTCATAGAGTGCTTCCAAATTGATGGTAGGCACTGCCACCTGATTTTCTTTGCGAACCACAAGTCCGGTATACTGTTCATTCAGTTTTTTATGCTGTACAAGCTCCACTGTTGCGTCTGTAAAATCACTAGGAAGAAATTCCTTGATCATATCCTGAATTGATTCTGTAAAAGATTTAAAATCCATAAAACTACCTCGTTCTTTCTTTTATTTCTTTGTTTTTGAGTTACTATTCTTTGGAAATTCCAAAGAGAAATTTGCCCTTCCATCCTTAAACTCCACCAACAGATCTGCTTCAAAATACATATCCTTTTTTCTGGAATACAAGTCCTTCATATGGGCTCTTCCATGTGCCAAAAGCGACACTGCTGTTGCAGTATCTATGGTCTTTTTCATCGTTTCCAGATACCGGTTTTCCTTCCAGAGAGAGAATCTGCATTCTCGATTGGAGCAATAGAAGTTCTTCTTTCCCTCAAACACAGGACTGCCACAGATTGGACAGTTTCCAATGCTCTTGTGATTGGAAAATCGAGTTGTTTCTTCCGGTGGAAGTTCTTCCAGACCATTTAAGATCATGGATAACAAATTGCAGATTCCCCGAAGAAACATCTCCGGATCCATCTGTCCTTTTTCCATTTGCAATAACTGGTTTTCCCACTCTGCAGTCATACTGGCAGATTGTAAACACTCCGGCATCACACTAATCAATGCCTTGCCATCTTCTGTGACAGTGAGCGTTTTTCCTTTTCTTTCGATGTAGTTATCAGAGACAAGTTTTTCGATGATTCCGGCACGGGTCGCAGGAGTACCAAGTCCTTTTTTCTCGGTATCTTCATCGAATTCTTTGTTCCCAGCTGTTTCCATCGCATGAAGCAAAAGATCCTCATTAAATGCTTTTGGTGGAGAAGTAAAATGCTCTGTTTTCTCTGCAGTGACCTTGTAATAGGTTTTACCCTCTGTCACATTCGGAAATTCTTCTTTACCGACAGCATCCATATCCTGTATGGCAAGACGATCTTTGTTTTTAAAACATTCTTCATACAGCTTCCAGCCATGCTGTTTGATTCTCTTACCACTGGCTGAAAAATGCTCGCCTTCACAAATCACATCAGCATGAATCTCCGTAAAGATATGCTCTGTATCCGTAGCTGCTATAAGCCGGATCGCCACCATGAATAAAATTTTTTCGTCAGATTCTTTCAAATCACGAATCGCATTGCCATCCAGTTCCATCGTCGGAATAATGGCATGATGATCCGATACCTTGGCATTATTCATGACTTTCTTCATATCTGGTTTTGTTGGTTCCTCAAATGGACCAAGAACCTGATATACTTCATGAATTCTACGAACCACACTTTTTCCTGTGCTTTCCATATCCTCTGTCAAATACTGGCTGTCTGTTCTTGGATAAGTAATCAGCTTTGCTTCATACAGGGATTGGGCTGCATCCAGTGTCTGCTTTGCTGTCATGCCATAGATACGGTTTGCATCTCTCTGAAGAGAAGTAAGGTCATACAGTTTTGGCGGTTTGACACGTTGTTCTTTCTCCGATAGAGATACAACCGATGCATCTTTCCCATCACATTTACAAAGCAACTGATCCGCTTCTCGTTCGTCAAAGATTTTTTCTCTGACTGCTTTCATGCCATCACAGTCCAGTTCCACGTTGAAATACTTCTGTTTTTTAAAGTTTTTAATCTGATTGTCTCTCTCAACCAGCATGGCTAAAGTCGGTGTCTGCACACGCCCCACAGTAAGCCTCTTATAATATTTTGAAGTGAAAGCTCTTGTTGCGTTCATACCGATCAACCAGTCTGCTTGAGATCTGCACACAGCGGCATTCGCCAAGTTACGATATTCTTCTCCATCTTTCAGGTGTTCAAATCCATCCAGAATAGCAGAATCTTCCAGAGAACTGATCCACAGACGTTTTACCGGCAGTTTGCTTCTGGACAAGTCATAGACATGCTTCACCTCCTCTCCGAAAACAGGCAAATTAAAAGCAGCTCTCTCCACTGCAGAATGAACTTCTGAGAAGATGCCGCTCCCATACTTCCAATGTTTTCTCATTTTTCTTTGCGATGTTTCCCATTTCCGCAAGTTCTTCCTTGCTGATGAGTAACTCCTTTTCCTTCATTCGGTTATACAGAACGTAGATTGAAACAAGACTGGTATGCAAATCCTCAATTAGCTGCAGATAAGCTCTCTGGCATTCTGGGAGATTTTCTTCTGCCAGCATCGTGCGAATTCCCTTATGAAGGCTTTCTCGATCTACCATCAGTGGTTCATGTTCATAATAATCAAAATACTTTTTCATCACTTAATCATCCTCTCTGATCAATTTCCCAACTACAACCATCCGGCCGTTTTTATGACTGTACTCACAAGTAGACAGGGTAAGTAACTGATCCCCATATTCAGCCATGACTCCTGTGTTGTAATAGGACTTCTTTATACAAATATCAACAAAGTTTTTATATTCCAGAAGCGTTTCTGCCTTAGTAAATGCGTAATACGCAAAATCGTTCCCTGTATAGACAGGAACAGCAAAGCAAGCCATCACCTCATAAATTTCATCGCCATGAAGAGTGCTGTAAATTATCTTTTTATGCTCCTGATAGAAAGATTCGTTCTTATACTTATCAAGATCTGCAAACATTGCACCACTGTTCATGTGATGACCGTAAATGATCAGGTTATCAAAATTCTCCGGGTCACAAATCTCAGCAATAAAAGGAGTTCCACTTATGTCATATTTCTGGTTGAAATTCTTTCTTAAATAGTAATTCTTTTCTTCCGGATGATACATGACCGGATAATCAATGTGTGTATCCTCAATTTGAATCCACCCTACACAGTCCGGATTCTTTTCATGTAGTTCTAGAAGACCCGGATTGATATTTGGCTCATCCTCTGAGTTATCTTTTGAATTCTCCGGATATTCCTGATCAAATACTTCCCTGATTTCTTCAAATGCTTTATCGCTTTTATGATCTTCCAATTTCATCCCTGCCAGTATGTAGATACTGACAGAGATACAGAAGAGTGAGAGTAGCAACATGATTCCTGAAAAAAGCTTTCTCATGATTTTTGGGAAGCCTCCCATTCTTTTCGGGCTTCCACTTCCTCCGGCTTAGTTGTCATCAGATTGTATAACTTCAAAGATTTATCAAACTTATCCTTGAATGGAATGATGGTGCTTCCATAGAACAGAAGCCCCTCACCTTCACCGGAATTTGTTACATAAGATAACTGGTATGGAGAAATATTCAGCTGTTTTGCAAGAATCTGTCTGTCACCGGCAGCCTGATTGAGCATCAGGATAAAGTCGCTGTTTTCAAAGATATTTTCAATCTCACGGCTGGCAAGAAGATCTTTGATATTCTGTGTGATACCGGTTGGGATTCCTCCCCATTTACGGAATCGCTTCCAGATTTCAACCGAATACGCTGCAGTCTGTTCCTCTTTCAGAAGCAGATGGAACTCATCAATGTAATACCGGGTGGATTTATGAGAGCCACGGTTGATGGTTACTCGGTTCCAAACCTGATCCTGAACAATCAGCATTCCAAGTTTTTTGAGCTGTTTTCCAAGATCCTTGATATCAAAACAAACAATTCGATTGTTAAGCTCCACATTGGTCTGATGATTAAATACACGAAGCGAACCGTTGACATAGATTTCCAAAGCTGTCGCAATACGCTGTGCCTGTGGCTCTTCCTGTTTTCTCAAGCATTCATACAGATCTCCAAGAATCGGCATGTTCTCTGGTTTGGGATCTGCAAAGTAATTCTGATACACCAGTGGCAGACATCGGTCGATGACGGATTTTTCTTCTGCCTCGATACCATCTCGACTACCCATGATCAATTCACACAGAGAGAGTACAAAGTCTGATTTCACACCAAGAGGATTATCATCATCGGAATAATCCATATTGATATCCATCGGGTTGATATAATCCTTACTGGTTGGTGAAATATGGATGACCTGTCCCCCAAGAGCATGTACAAGAGGGTAGTACTCGCCTTCCGGATCCCCTATGATGATGTCATCGTTGGTTACAAAGAAAGCATTGGTAATTTCTCTTTTTGCTGCAAAAGACTTACCGGAACCCGGTGTACCAAGGATCAGTCCGTTCGGGTTCTTTAATTTCTTTCGGTCTACCATGATCATATTGCTGCTAAGAGCATTCAATCCGTAGTAAAGAGATTCGCCCGGCATGAACAACTCCTGTGTAGTAAATGGCACAAAAATAGCAGTGCTTGTTGTGGTCAGTGCTCGTTTGATCGGCACATGATTGACCCCTAATGGTACACTGCTCATTAATCCCTCTTCCTGTAAATAATCCAGTTTACGGAGTACACAATTATATTTCTGTGCAATACCCGCAGTCTGCAAAATTGCATTGTCCAGATTCTGCTTTGTCTTTGCGGTATTTAAAAAGAGAACTGTTACCAAGAACATTCTCTCATTTCTGGATTGCAGATCGTCCAAAAGTCGTTTGGCTTCTCCGCCATAAGTATTCAGATCGGAGGGAATGATATCCATGTCATAACCAGCTCTGACTGCTTTTTTCTGTTCCTCAATCTTCATTCGGTTAATATCTGTCACTTTGGATTTTACAAGCTTGATCGCTTTCATCTGATCCACAGACTGTACATGAAGATTGACACTTAAATCCTTATCAATATCCAGAAATTCTGCCAACATTTTATCTGTAAGCTCCGGTGCCAGAATCTGCAGATATGACACACTTCCCAGAGTATCACCCATACGGAAGGTGCTTCCATCCTTAAACACAAAGCTTGTTGGTGCAATAAAATCTTTGGTTCCAAGACCGCTTTTTAACAGCTGACTGTATTCAAAGTTGAATCCAGTCTGATCCGGATTAAAGGTTTCATAGAGGATCTGCAATCGCTCCACACCATTCAATGGATAAGCCGGAACACCCAGAATCTTAAAGTTATTGAGAATATCAGACTCAATACGTTCCAGTTTCGGTTTTGCAAGCTTGATGCTGTCAGCTTCTACAGAAAAAGTAATGTATTTTGTCTTTACCAGACCATTATTTCCTTTTGCCAACTGATTCTTAAGCATCTGTGCATATTCCATTCGCACATCATCAAAAGCATCATTCCGAGGACGAATGCGAATCACACGTTCAAATTCTTTCATATTGCTCTTATGATTGATAAAGCTGAGCTGAAAATGAATACTGCTGTCAAAGTAATTTAAGAAATCACACCAGTTTTCAAAGATTGCATTCTTGTCTTCGTTTTGTGCCAGCTGATAGTTGATATCATAAAAACGGATTGTCTTTGAATAGGTTTTGCCCTGCACCCGGCAGATACCATCTTTTGCCATTTCCTTATATCGGATCGTCTTCTGGGCAGAAATCTTTTTTTCATTCTTCTTATCCGCAGATGACTTCTTTTTCTTCTTGGGATCCTGAATGGCAGGTGTTTTTTTCTTAGACACGCTTTTTGCCTCCTTTCTCATTGCTGTTACTATGGTCAGCATTTTCTAATTCCGACTCATAGTAGTTTTCAGTTTCATATTTACGGACAGACGGTCGTAAGAACTTTACCCTGATAATATTCATCAGGATTTCTTCCAATGGCTGCCCGTCTTTTTCATACATGGCAAACAGAAATGCCGGAAGCATTAACAGCACCATAACCGTTGCTGCGTTTGACATGCCAATGACATTTCTGGTCAGAAAATAGAATGGAATTCCCATTGCAGCTCCGATCCCGATACAGATCAGCTGTCTTCTGGTCAGATTGAATGCCAATTTATTTTTCACTTTTGTCAAATCCTTTGGAACACTGACATAAGCCATAAGCTATCGTCTCCTTTCTAAAGATTAATGGCTTCCAAAGATCTGTTTACTCAAAGATCCAGTCTTAAATAAACTGAAACAGAGCACAACTGTGTAAGCCATAATGCCAAATAATGAGGAACTTAAGTTATTTGAATACTGAATGCCTGCTACCAGTACCGCATAGATAGCCACGCAGATCATCATCAGAAATGCCTGGAATGCCAGAGCCATGAGTCCTCTGAAATAGTTTGTTCCGACCTGTCCCCACTCCCTGTTGGACATCGTGGCGAACGGAATCGGTGCAACCGAAGTGTAGATGTATATTTCAATCATTCTTCCGTACAAGATGACTGTTATCAGTACCGACATGATTTTCATACAGAAGCTGACGATCAGGGTTTCCAATGCCAAGATGACCAGTTCCCCTATCTCCATTGCTTCCAGAGTCGTATCCAGATCCGTAATCGCTGACGTAATATCAATTGCTGTATTTCCGGTAATCACACCGGCGGCTGAATTGACCACATGCTGTCCCACATCAAATACTGCCATAGTAATGGTAAATGTATTGCTCACAAGATAAACTGCGATCCACATTTTTACAAAGTACTTGAAGAACATCCATGTATCGATGTCATGCATATTGTTACGCTCTGTGATCATCGTGATCAGTTCATAACAAAGTACGAAAGTAATGATAATTCCTGCTATAGGCATGATGACCGAATTCGACAGATTTTGTATCATGCTGAAAATGCTGCCATTCCACCCCTGTGGGGTCTGTCCAACCTGGGCAGCAATCTCACTGGTCTTTTGATTGACATCCGTAAACATCCTGTCCAGATTGGAATGGATCATCCCCGTTAGAAGTTCACGCATCCACTCTTCAATTGCATCAAAAATGCCATCGAACATGGATTACTCCCTCCTTTTAACCAAACAATCCGCTAAGCAGTGGAATCAGCTGTGTACCGATAAGGATTACTCCGCCACCGGACATGAGCTGCTTGATTCCCTGTGATTTTGCACCCGATAGCGATAGGTAATCCTTTGAAGTTATCTCCGGATTTTCCCCCGCTCCACACCGTGCATGCGACTTTCACCGCACACGGCGCTCCATCGAATTCAGCCGTCCAGGGCTTTTAAACACAACTTACACACTTCGTTAC
>JALFNN010000003.1 GCA_022774325.1 bacterium
AATCGTCCAAGAATTTGACGGAATCGTATTCTCTGCACCGCTTGTGATGGCGAAACCAAAACCGGAGATTTATCAGTATCTGTTCGATACTTATCATCTGAAACCGGAAGAAAGTTTCTTCATTGATGATAAACCTGAAAACATTGCTTCCGGCCAGGCACTTGGGATGGACGGATATATTTTTAAGGGGGATATCGCAGAGGTTTGCAGAAAGCTTGGATTAGACTAAAGAGACAGCGGGGACAGGAGACAGCTGTCTTCTGTCCCCGCTGTCTCTCTCCCGCTGTCTCTTTAGCATTCTTCTGCTATCTTATATATTAATTTTTCCGTATCTTCCCATCCGATACAAGGATCTGTGATCGATCTTCCGTATTCCATATGAGAACAGATATTCTGGCGGCCTTCCAGCAGATAACTCTCTACCATAACTCCTTTCACCAGTCCGCGAAGATCCGGATTGTATTTCCGTGTATGCAGCACTTCGCTTACAATTCTCAGCTGCTCTTTGTACTGTTTATTCGAGTTAGAATGGTTGGCATCTATGATAACCGCCGGATTCTTCAAATCTTTCTTATAATACAGACTCTCCAATCTTCTCAAGTCTTCATAGTGATAGTTCGGAATACAGGTTCCGTATTTATCAACACCGCCTCGTAGAATCACATGTGCAAGCTCATTTCCGTCTGTCGACACATCCTGTCCACGGTAAATAAAGCGATGTCCGCTTTGTGCAGCCACAACGGAATTCAGCATGACTCCCAGATCTCCACTGGTCGGGTTCTTCATGCCGATGGGAATATCCATACCGCTTGCTGTCAGACGATGCTGCTGATTCTCAACGGAACGGGCCCCGATTGCTTCGTAAGATAAGATATCATCCAGATAACTTCTGTTTTCCGGATACAGCATCTCATCGGCAGCGGTCAGATGCGTCTCTTCAATCGCACGGATATGCATTTTTCGGATCGCGATAATCCCTGCCAGAAGATCCGGAGCCTTATCCGGATCCGGCTGATGCAGCATTCCTTTATATCCTTCTCCTGTTGTTCTGGGTTTATTCGTATAAATTCTTGGAATGATCATCAATTTTTCAGAAACTTTTTCATTTACTTCAGCCAGACGATTCACATATTCGCAGACAGAATCTTCATTATCCGCTGAACAAGGTCCGATAATGACAACAAATTTATCGGATTTTCCAGTAAAAATATCTCTGATCTCCGCGTCTCTTTTTGCCTTGATCTCCTTGATCTTTTCCGATAACGGATATTCATTTTTCAAATCTGCCGGCAATGGCAGTTCTGCATTCACTTTCATCCCCATAACTTTTTGTATCTCCTTTATCTAGCAGTAACGCACCATATCTCTGGTGATTTCACTCAGAGAATGTGCCCCGCACATCTGCATCGTGTCTTTCAGTTCAGCTCCCAGCTTTTCAATATAGGTCTTCACGCCTTCTGCCCCGCCTCCATACACAGAAACAACAAACGGTCTGCAGATCAGAACTCCGTCTGCTCCGAGTGCAAGTGCTTTAAAGATATCTGTTCCGGAGCGGATTCCGCCGTCCACCAGAATCTTCATAGAATCTCCTACTGCGTCTGCAATTTCTTCCAGGACTTCTGCCGTCGCCGGGCACTGATCCAGAACACGTCCTCCGTGATTGGAAACCACGATTGCTGCTGCTCCTGCTTCTTTTGCTTTCAGCGCTCCTTTGACCGTCATAACACCTTTCACGATAAACGGCACGCCTGCCATATTCACAATTTCCGCAAGTTCCTTGACGTTCATGCTTCCTGCCGGCGGTGTCATGTTTTTCAGAAACGGAAGTCCGGCAGCATCCACATCCATGGCAACCGCAAATGTTCCTGATTCGATCGCCAACTGCATTTTCTCCTGAATCGTTTCCAGATTCCACGGTTTGATGGTCGGAACACCCATGCCGCCGCTCTCCTTGATTGCCGCAGTCGCTCCTTCCATAACCAGCGGATTCACTCCGTCTCCGGTAAATGCCGCAATTCCATTCTGCGCACATGCAGATACAAGAACCTGATTATAGGAAATATCATCATATTTCTCACTATAATGTAAATTCACTGCACCAACCGGACCGGCAAAAAACGGATACGCAAACTTCTGTCCGAACAGCTCACAGGATGAATCTATTACTCCTCCGTCACAGATGGTATCCATGTTTACACGGATCTCCTGCCATTTCTCATAATTGCGAATAGCCGTGTCCCCAACACCTTTCGCTCCCGGTCCCGGTATCTGTTTCCCACATGCTTTTCCATTACATACCGGACAGGCTTTACAATAATTTCCTATCGATTCTCTTGCATTTTCAAGTACCTCTTTATAATCCATGTTCTCTGCCTCGCTTTCTTCTATCCATCGGTATTTTTCTTACCCAAATGAAGCCGATACTTATGATAATCATAACACTTTCCTATCCGGAAAACAAGAAATCCATTCCATGGATTTCTAAATATTCTGTGACCTTTACTTGTTTTTTTACTTTGATATGCTATAATGTCCACATAGGCACTTAAATTTGCATACAGCAAAATTAGAGAAATATATAGAGGAGAGTACCATATGAAATGCCCCAGATGTGGATCTGATGTACGTCCCAGTAAAAAGTATCCGGGATATTATCTCTGCGATTCCTGCCGGAAACGTTATCCGGCAACATCCCTGATACCAGATGAGACTGATGATGATCATACAGATTATACACTTTATGATACAGAAGATGCAATAGAACCTTCGGAACCGGAAAAGCCCGGACGGAAGACTGAACGGTCAGAAGGCAGCAACCGGAAATCAAAAGGTTCTTCCCCCAAATCAGGCAAACGTTCTTCATCCAGTCAAAGCAGATCCGGAAGAAGGTCCAAAAAGAAAAAGAAACAATTAGCAGGAATGATTCTGATTTTCCTGCTCGCAGTCATCCTGATCGTAGTTGTCGCCGTAAAATCCGGTCTAATCAGCAAAGATCTACTTCCGTTTACAAAGTCATCCCAGGATTCTCAGGATCCTCAGACAGATGATACCACAAAAACGGGTGGAGATGACACCTCCTATGCACTTGGCGACACCGCTACGCTGAATGATATCTCCATTCAGGTAACCGATTACGAGGAATCCAAAGGTGACGAATGGGCTTCCCCTCAGGAAGGCAATGTATTTGTCTTTGTCAACCTTACGATTACCAATCAGGCGGAAAAGGATATCACCGTCAGCAGCATGGCAAGTTTTGAATCCTATTGTAATGAAATAAAGCTTGACTATAGCGTCAATGCTTTTACCGCCCTTGCCGCGAACACGGACCGTCAGCAGATGGATGGTTCCATTGCTCCCGGTTCTTCACTAAGTGGGTATCTCTGTCTGGAAGTTCCGACAGACTGGATGAATCTGGAGATTCACTATACCGATCAGGTCTGGAAGGATGAGGGTGTCGTATTTAAAATATCAAAATAATCCATGGTCTCAAATTAGAATCTAAAAAAAGGGAGCGCCTCAGCACTCCCTTTTTAATAATGTTTATTCTCTGTGCATAGAGAATGAAGTCTCATCATAATTCTTCAGGTTCTCACAGATTCCTCTCGCATCTGCTTCTTTGATCAGCGAATCTCTGGATTTCTTTGCGAGCATCTGATCTTTAAAAGCACTTGGTCCTCCGACACATCCGCCTTCACAAGCCATTCCTTCGATGAAATCCTCAGGCAGACGTCCGACTTTCATAAGCAGCAGTGATTTCTTACATTCAACTGCACCATTTGCCTTGTACACTTTAATATCCAGTTCTTCACCGGCTTCCTTCATACTCTGCATCACAGCATCCGAAACACCGCCGGAATTTCCGAATCGCTTTCCAAATACAGAAGATTCCTGATAAGTATTGTCTGCCGGTTCCAAAGCAACGCCCTTCGCACGCATAATTGCACGGATTTCACTGTAAGTCAGGGCATAGTCTGCATTTCCTTCAATCCTCTGATCTGCAATCTCTGATTTCTTTGCAAGACATGGTCCGATAAATACGGTAACCGCATCTGGTTCTTTTGCCTTCACCAGGCGGGAAACTGCACACATCGGAGAAACCGTTGTAGAGATCATATCACTCAATTCCGGATAATGCTTCCGTACCAGATTGACAAATCCCGGACAGCAGGAGGTTACTTTTTTACGTCCGTCTTTATAGGCTTCAACCCATTCTTCTGCTTCATATTTCGCAGTTAGATCACCACCAAGTCCCACTTCAATGAAGTCCGTAAATCCAACTTCTTTCATTGCTTTTTTCCAGCTTTCCATGGTGATGTCCACACCGAACTGTCCTTCTGTTGCCGGTGCCAGCATCGCGTATACTTTCTTACCGGATTTGATTGCTTTAATTACATTTACAATGGAGGATTTGTATCCGATTGCTCCGAACGGACAACTGTGAACACATTTTCCACAACGAATACACTTTGAATCATCGATAACGGAAATACCATTTTCATCATAATAAATCGCATCTACCGGACAGCTGAATTTGCATGGTCTCTTCAAATGAGCAATTGCATTGTACGGACAGGCCTGTGCGCATTTTCCACATTCTTTACATTTGGAAGCATCAATGTGGGAACGGTCACGTCCCGCTTCAATTGCACCGAATTTACAGGCATTGATACATGCTTTTCCCAGACAATTCTGACAGTTTTCTGTCACAACATAGCTGGAAATGGGACAGTCCTCACATGCCGAACTGATAACCTGTATTACATTTCCATCATTCTTAATTCCAGGCGCTTTTCCTTCAGCCAGACGAACACGCTGTCTGATAATCTCACGTTCCTTGTAAATGCAACAACGGAACTGCGGGAGCGGGCCCGGAATCAACTTCATTGCAATATCGTCCTTATGCTCCTCAAGTTCCCCGTCAAAAGCCAGACGTGCTACTTCTTCCAACACTTCATGTTTGATCTTGATTACATTTGCGTCTGCGTTTCTCAACTTCTTACCCTCCAAAAAGAATTTTCTCAATCATAATAATGTATCTCGTTTCTGATTCAAATCATAACATGAGTTTTCTTCTTTTCCCAGTCATTTTTTTAACAATCTTGTACTATTTTGCATACAATGTACAAGTCTCGAACACAATGTTCTGTTTTCGCAAAACGTAACCCAAACTCATGGATTCAAAAGGTTATCCCGCTTTCACAACATTCTGATTTCTGGTAATAGACAGTAGAATCCCCATATACAAATAGGTAACCATCATATTACTTCCTCCATAGCTAAAGAACGGCATATACACCGATACAGGATAAAAAACTCCTGAATTCGTCCCCAGATACACCAGAATCTCCGCGGTCATCATCAAAACACATGCCATTCCGACCACATAGCCGAGCTGATTCTTTTGTTTTCGCACGATCCAGATCAAAACCCCCAGGAACCCTGCCAATGCAAGTGTGAACAGAATCCCCTGCCATGTTCCAAGCACTTTAAAAATAAATACCCAGACATAATCACTTCTCACTTCACTCCAAACCATATTTGTTGATTCATCAATTATGAGTCCTTCTCTTCCCGCAACTGCATCTGCTGCATTTTTCAGATTTTCCAAAACAATCTGATATAAACAATTTTCGGAAGACTGAAAGCGGAATATCTGCTTCATCCTATCGCTCTGATACGTTGCAAGAAATACCTGACCTGCAGACATCATGATTCCCAAAATCCCCACAGGCAGCAAGACTGTCGTTCCGGCCATCAGTATGTACTGGCGCTTTTTCTCTTTTCCGAACCACCGCTTATGAACGGCAAGTATTAAAATGCATCCCCCTGTCATATAAAATAAAATCATATACACACTGGAATTTAAAACCAGTGGAAGCACTGTTGATAATACCAATATGAGAATACATTTCATCATCCCTTGTTTTCCTGCTCCGCGGAAGTGAAAAACAACACCCGCAAAAACCGGAACCAGAACACAGTAAAACAGTCCCTGTTTTGGATACATTCCATTCACGGTTCTGCCGAATACCCGGTATACTGCCATCATCATCATCATTGCTGCCCAGATCCGGAGTGCATATTTGCCAAGCAGCGTGTAATCCACAAAACAGACTCCCAACATCAAAATGCTTCCTGCTGCCGTCCACAAAATAAACCTGAGTCCCGCCGGATCATAAGATGCTGCGAGGTAATCGCCTGCTCCGCAGAGTATTGCTGTTCTCTCCAGAAAAACCTGTATGGCAACTCCCGATATACCAAGCATGACGATCATAGCAATCAGTCTCATATCCATCTTCGGTCTGTGGATCCTGTCAAGCTGTACTCCTGCCTCCACCGGATCTCCCATCTCCCTCACAGCCGCTTCTTCTGCTTCCGCTTCACTCATGCCCTGCGCCATAAAATCCAGCTTCTGGTCGTCAATATGGGCCTGATATTCTTCTTCAATCATCGGCCTTGCCTTTTTGCAGCGGATCTGGTCAGTCAAAAGCTTCAAATAATCAAGCCGGGTCATAGAGCGCACCTCCCAACACATTCACAACGGCCGTGGAATATTCCTTCCACTCTGCTTTCTTTGCAGCAAGCTGTTTCTTTCCTTCCCTGGTCAACCGGTAATATTTACGAAGCTTACCGCCATATTCCTGTTCATAAACGGTCAGCCATCCCTTTTCTTCCATTGAATGCAGAAGCGGATAAAGAGTCCCCGCCTTCAGTTCAAAGACATTATTCGACTTCTCCCTAAGCGTCTCAATCATCTCATAGCCATACATATCTTTCTCTTCCAACAGCTTCAATATCAGCATTGCTGTGCTTCCGGAAATTAAACTTTTATCTACTGCCATAAATACTTCCCCTTTCATGTGTTGATCTTCGATATATCGATAATCTATATATTTTACATTTTCATTATATCTCGGTAATCTATATATGTCAAGTGATTCTTTCCGTATTCTGAAGCTGCATCATATAGAGAATACATTTTTTATAAGTACTTTAGATGTTCTTAATATTTTTCAAAATTTCTTAAGTCCATGGTCACATTCTTTCCATATTTTACTATTATACTTAAAGCATAAATTAAAAGGACGCCGGCAATCATAGATGATACCGACTCTGTATGGATGTCA
>JALFNN010000019.1 GCA_022774325.1 bacterium
TCAGATTCTTATTCTTGAAATGGTGATTACTCATTACCGTATAATTCTTAGTTCTCTCCACACGAAAAATCTGTGCCAAGCTCCTCACCTCCTTATGAAAAAAGACACAAATCAATTTTCATGACCTGTGCCTTTTCCTTCTGTATATAGTAAAATAAAAGTACCTCAAATCGGAAAGTAAAATTCCCAAATATCGGATTGGGAATTTCCCACAACAAAGCAGGACATCTTGAACCACTTAACCAATACCGTTATCCTTTGGTAGAGACCAATCTATTCAAAGGAGGAAAGGAAGATGCTCAAAATGTCCCAAATCAATCATATCAGAGATTTGAGTAAATGTGGATACAATGTTTCTGAAATTCATAGAAAAACAGGGGCTGACCACAAAACAATTGAAAAATATCTTGCAAAGGAGGACTTTTCAGAAGAACCTCCTAAACGAAAAATTCGAAAATCTATCCTCGATCCGTACAAACCGCTTATTCATGATTGGATAGAAGAAGATAAAAATCATTGGAGCAAACAACATCATACCGCAAAACGGATCTATGACCGGCTTGTAGCAGAGGAGGAATATACCGGAAGCTATGACACGATCCGCAAATATGTCCATGGGATCCGGAAAGACAGACAGCAGAAAGCAACGCAGGAACTCGTATGGCTTCCAGGATTTGCAGAAGTCGATTTTGGGGAAGCAGATTTTTATGAGGAAAATATCTGCAGACGAAGAAAATATCTTGTCCTTTCATTTCCATACAGTAATGATGGATATGCACAGGTATTTGGTGGCGAGACTGCGGAATGCGTATGCCAGGGTCTACAGGATATTTTCGAATACATAGGCGGTGTACCGGAAGAACTGGTCTTTGACAATGCAACCGATGTAGGCCGTAAGATCCATGATAAAGTTGTGGAAACGGAATTATTTTCCCGGTTTCGTGCCCACTATGGTTTTCGGATTCGTTTTTGTAATCCAAAATCAGGATGGGAAAAAGGGAACGTGGAAAACAAAGTAGGTACGATACGAAGAAATATTTTTGTCCCGATTCCCCATTACCACGATATGGTCAGCTATAATAAACAGCTTCTGGATGAACATTTGAAGAAAGCTGCTGAAATGCACTACAAAAATGGAGAGGTCATTGCGGAACTATTTGAAGAGGACAAACGTCATTTCTCTTCCCTGCCATCAAAACGCTTCAATGTATGCAGATATGATGAATTTAAGTGTGACGGGTATGGAAAAATCTGTATGGAAGGTAAACATTTCTATTCTACAAAACCGGAAAATCATGGTGAGAAAGTATGGGTAGGTATCAGGGCACATTTCATTGAAATACTCAATCCAGATGGCACGATACTTATACGCCACAAGCGGGAATATGGTGACACAAGGACAGATACCTCTGATTACAGCACAACACTTGAAGTACTCTCTCGGGATTCCGGGGCATGGAGAAACAGTGGTGTCCGGGCAGATGCATCTGAGATACTGCGTGATTATTTGGATTCCTTACCAAAACCGGAATTAAAGGCAGGATTACGGCTGCTAAACGAAGTTGCCCATGAGTATGGCTATGAAGCCTCTTTAAAAGCAATGGAAATGGCTGTGGAGAATGGAAATGTCAATAAAAGTGATGTTACTGTTCTGGCTGCTCGTATTACAGGTTATGGAATTGAAACACCGCCGGAAAATGGACCCAATCTAAGTATATATGATGAACTGTTTATATATGGTCAAAATACGTTATCCGAGGAGGTGCATGCATCATGATCACAGCAAAGCAACAGGCAGAAACAGATCAGGCAATCATGGAAGCCTGCAAAAAACTATTTTTTACTACAGCGATTCCTGAAATGTGTAAAACAGAAGGAACTCCCAAGCAGATAGAGTATCTTAAAGATGCTCTGCTGCGTGAGCTGGCCAGGCGTGAGGAAAACAAAAAGGCAAGGCTTATCAAGCGTGCACACTTTCCTGTTTACAAAGCATTTGAAGGGTATTCATATAAACAGGTGCAGCTTCCACCAGCACTCACAAAAGAAGAACTGGAAAATGTCAGTTTTATAAATCAGAAGCAGAATCTCGTGCTGTATGGACCTGTAGGAGTTGGAAAAACACATATGGCGATAGCTGCAGGTATCAAAGCCTGTATGTTGGGATATAAAAC
>JALFNN010000029.1 GCA_022774325.1 bacterium
CCCCAAAGAGACATCCTCCAAAATCTATCTATAATTATCTTCCGATTTCTTCTCTAACTTCCTTGAAGCATTTTACAATGAAATCGATATCTTCTTTTGTATGGCTTGCGCAAACCTGTGTACGGATTCTTGCTTTTCCCTTCGGTACGACCGGATAAGAGAAGGCTACTACGTATACACCTTTTTCCATCATTTTCTTTGCATATTCGCCTGCCAGTCTTTCGTCATACAGCATAACCGGTACGCATGGGTGGGTTCCCGGAATGATGTCGAAGCCGTTATCAACGAGCTGTTTGCGGTAGTAAGCAGTCACTTCTTCCAAGTGATCGCGAAGCTCTGTGCTTTCTTCCAGCATGTTGAACATCTCAATGCTTGCGCCTGCGATTGCCGGTGCAAGAGAATTGGAGAACAGGTACGGACGGCTTCTCTGACGAAGAAGATCGATGATTTCCTTACGTCCGCTCGTATATCCGCCGGAAGCTCCGCCAAGTGCTTTTCCAAGTGTTCCGGTAATGATATCAACACGTCCTTCTACACCGCAGTACTCTGCAGTTCCGCGTCCATGTTTTCCTACAAAGCCAACGGCATGGCTGTCATCAACCATAACCAGCGCATTGTATTTATCAGCAAGATCACATACACCTTTCAGATTGCAGATGATTCCGTCCATAGAGAACACACCGTCTGTTGCGATCAGTTTGATTCTTGCGCCTGCTTCATCTGCAGCTTTCAGCTGTGCTTCCAGATCTTCCATATTGTTGTTTTTATAACGGAAACGTTTTGCTTTGCAGAGACGTACTCCGTCGATGATGGATGCGTGATTCAGTTCATCACTGATGACTGCATCTTCTGCTGTCAGGATCGTCTCAAAAAGGCCACCGTTTGCATCAAAGCAGGAAGAGTAAAGAATCGTGTCATCGGTTCCGAGGAAGCTGGAGATCTTCTTCTCGAGCTGTTTATGAATGTCCTGTGTTCCACAGATAAAACGGACAGATGCAACTCCGTATCCCTTTTCATCATATGTTTTCTTTGCTGCTTCAATCAGACGCGGGCTGTCTCCCAGTCCAAGATAGTTATTTGCACACATGCAAAGCAACTCTCTGCCGTCTTCCATCTTTACTCTAGCTCCCTGCGGAGAAACGAACGGAGCCTCGCCTTTAAAAAGTCCTGCTTCCTTAATGTCCTCTACTTCTTTTGTATAAATACTTAAAATATCATTCTTACGTGCCATTTACTGCGGTCCCCTTTCTATTAATCGTTGATATGTGCCCAGTCAAGAATTACTTTTCCTGATTCTCCGGAAATCATTGCTGCAAATCCCTTTTCGTAATCTCTGATGTCAAAACGATGCGTGATGATCGGAGAGATATCCAGTCCGGCCTGAACCATAGTAGACATCTTGTACCATGTATCCCATACTTTTCTTCCGTAAATACCGCGGATATTCAGTCCGTTGAAGATTACGGTCTCCAGATCTACCGTAGCATCTGTTCTCTGAAGACCCAGAAGTGCGATATTTCCACCATGTTTCATGTTGTGGATCATATCATGAAGAGCCACCTGGCTTCCGGACATTTCAAGACCCACGTCAAATCCTTCTGTCATTCCGATTTCCTTCATGACATCCGGCAGTTTTTCCTGTGTCAGATTGACCGTTCTTGTTGCTCCGAGTTTCTTCGCAAGATCCAGACGATACTGGTTCATATCTGTAATAACAACATGTCTTGCTCCTGAGAATTTTGCGATTGCTGCTGCCATAATACCGATCGGGCCGGCACCTGCAATCAGAACGTCTTCGCCAAGCATATCATAAGAAAGTGCTGTATGTGTTGCATTTCCAAACGGATCAAAGATTGCATAGAGTTCCTCATCGATAGCCGGGTTGCATGGCCATACATTGGATGCCGGAATTACCAGATACTCAGCAAACGCACCGTTTCTGTTTACGCCAACGCCCTTTGCATCTTTACAGTTCTCCTTGTGTCCTTCCAGACAGTTACGGCATTTGCCGCAGGTGATATGTCCTTCACCGGATACCAGATCGCCCGGTTTGAATCCCTGTACACCGGCTCCGACTTCTACAACTTCGCCTACATACTCGTGTCCGGCTGTAAGTCCGATCGGGATCGTGTGCTGTGCCCAGTCATTCCACTGATAAATGTGTACGTCCGTACCACAAATTGCATTTTTGTGGATCTTGATCTTCACATCATTTGGTCCAACCTCCGGGATCGGTACTCTCTTCATCCAAAGTCCCTGTTCCGGTTTTTCTTTCACCAGTGCCCACATCATATTATCATTCATGTTTTCAACCTCCGTGCTTGAAATATTTCCCTTAACCGTTACTTATATCATAAGGAAAATCAGCCGGATTTTCAACACTTTTTTCCGTGTATTGCGCACATTCTACAAGTTTATGTTTTTGTGTCACGCACATAAACAAACGTTTTTCACTGAAGAACACATTTATGCACAAAGTACAAACCCAATCCAGTATTTTTATATATTTTTACCAAATACGCTGCAACAATTTGCACAAACCTCATATTTTTGTCTTTGTACAGCGTACACCGCTTACTCCAACATCCCTTCAATTCTTTCTCTGACAGACTTTACTTTTCCGGGATCCGTCCCACCGGAGCCAATTCCGATCACGATTTCGTCTTTTATAACAATAGATGGAAAATAAAAATCGCACAGTTCTTTCTGATCACAAGTATTGACCGGGATTCCATGTGCATTACAGTAACACACGATCTGCCTGTTCAATCTGTGATTGTTAGTGGCTGCGAACACGATGTCCGCCCCCGCAAGATCCTGCTCTTCGAACTTTTTTCTGATACAATGAACCTTCTGTTCTTCTTTCAGTCTCAGGACCTCTTCACATATCTCAGATGCTATGACATGAATGTTCCCTGAAAATGCCAAAAGGGTCCGTATACGCCGTGCCGCGATCACGCCTGCCCCGATCACAACGATCTTTTTCTCCGAAATATCCACAAACATAGGGAAATAAGACTTTCGCATGGTTTACGCCTCCTGATCCAGCATATAAAGAAGGGCATTGCAGATACATGCTGCGATATTGCTTCCTCCTTTTCTTCCCTTTGCGACGATATAAGGTGTATCCTTCAGTCCAAGGATCAGCTCTTTGGACTGTACCACATTCACAAATCCCACCGGCACTCCGATGATCAGCTCGGGATTTATTTTACCTTCTTTAATTAATTCATACAATCTCACCAGCGCTGTCGGCGCGTTACCGATTGCGAAAATCAGCTTCTCGCTTAACCCGGCCGCTTTGTCCATGCTGGCCTGGGCACGGGTTGTTCCTCCCTTTTTTGCGGCCTCTGCCACATCCTCATCGGACATAAAGCAGTACACGTGTCCTCCGTATTCAGCCAGCTTCTTTTTGTTGATCCCTGATTTTCCCATCTGAGTGTCCGTCACGATCGACGCACCGCCGCGCAGGGCTTTAAGCGCCCTTTCCACAACATGATCCGAAAAAACCAGATTGTCGACATAATCAAAATCAGCGCTGGTATGGATACATCGCTTTACGATCGGCTCCGTCCCCGGAATGAGGATCGTATCTCCCAGTTCCTCTGTAATAATCTCAAAACTTCTCTTTTCTATCTCCGCAGGCTTTACCTGCTCCAATTCTATTTTCATCGCACATCTCCTCCTTTGATTGGCAGTCCGATACCACACACCACCCGGTCCACCCGTTCGGAAAATGCTGCAAGCCTGGTGCAGATCCGTCCTGTCTCTTCACGATATCTGCGCTCGAAAGCATCGATCGGGACGAGTCCGTATCCAATTTCATCTGTTATGATCACAATTTGTGGATTTTCCCGAATGATTCTGTCTGCAAACAGTCTCATCTCTTCATATTTTTCCATTGACTTTCGGATATACAGATGAAAATGATAGACTCCTTCACACTGAAGCAGCTCTTCTTCCGAGCACGCCGCTCCATCCACCCATCTGATCCCGGGATATTCTTTTTGGGCATATTCCATTTTTCCCTGGAATGCCCCGCCAATGATCATTCTCATCTCTTCACCTCCACCGGAATTCCGTAAACCACTTCCGTTACCTGATCTGCCATTCCTGCCATACGGCAGTTGACCGTCCCAAGCACCTCTTTATATACAGTCATCTCGGGGGAATCCGGTACACTTTCGGCAAAAACTTCATTTGTAACGACCACAAGCAGACAGCTGTGATCGACAAGAAAGCGGATTCCTTCCATAATTATTTCAGCCGAATTCTCCCCTGCACCGTTCTCTTCATATAGTTCATTTGCGGCAAGATTCGACATACACTCCAACAAAACCAATGGTTTACATGCTTGTTTTTCTTCATCAAACAGCCCGATAAGCTGTTTTTTCAAATCCAGATAGCATTCAACAGTACAGAACCCTTTTCCTTCTCTCATTTTCCGGTGGCGTTCGATTTTCTGTTTTGTCTCCTCCCCAAAGGGCATCATCGTAGCAAGGTAATACCGTTTTCTCCAGGGCTCTTTTTCTCCAAATTCCATGATCAGCTGTTCTGCGTATTCCGATTTTCCGCTTCCGCTTCCTCCTGTCACCAGATGGAACATACTCCTACCTCCTGTCTGCGTACCGGTATTCCAGTGCACCGGTAGCGGCTATCTGCGTAATCCCGATAATTTCCGGCCGTATCAAATTGCAGCTCTTCATCGAGAATAACGGTATCACATAAAACTGCTTTCCCACCGCAAGCTGTTCCGCCTGATGAAGAAGCTGTGATCGTTTCTCCGGATCCGTCTCAGAGTCCGATGCCTTTACCAGTGCATCATATTCTGCATCCTTCACTCCGCTGCAATTATATGTACTGTTGGTAAGAAGGAGCGACAAATAGGTATATGGATCTGTGAAATCCGCCGTCCAGTTCATCCGGCACAATTCAAAATTTCCTGCATGGCGATCGGAATAATTAACCTGAAGTTCCTGCGCCTTCAGTTCCACGTTGATATTCAGATTTCGTTTCAGCTGTTCCTTCAGAACCTGCGCCGTATCCGAATCCAACTCCAGTGTAGGGTAATTATAAGTCAATGTCGGGAAGCCCTCTCCGTTCGGATAGCCTGCTTCCGCCAGCAGTTCTCTGGCTTCTTCTATATTCTCTTCAAATGGAGGATCCGCTTCTTCCACAAAATAATTGCCGGTAGCCTTATCTTTCATGCGCTTTGCGACAAGATTGACGGTAGGTTCCGTATCATCGCCTACGATTTTACAGAGTTCTTCCCGCTCGATTGCGAGACTCAGTGCTTTCCGGACCCGCACGTCCTGAAGCGGCTCCACATCCAGATTCGGGTAAATGTACCGTGTTGCGATCTGATTTGTCACAACCAGATCTGCTTTTCCCTGATACAGTTCCATAACATAGGATGGGAGAGAAGTCGCCACATCCACTTCTCCCGCCCCATATGCATTCGCCATGGACTGCTGATCTGCAAAAAAGCGGTACGTGATTCTGTTCAATTGGATCTGATCTGCATTCCAGTACCGTTCGTTCTTTTCCAGCACAAAATACTGTTCCGGCACATATTCTTTCAGATAAAAAGGACCGTTTGAGACACTGGTCGATGGATCTTTATCCCAGCCGTTTCCGGTCTCAGTCGCATATTTCTGACAGGATGGCGTATAGACCGGAAGGCGCAGCAGATCCAGGAAATACACACAGGGACTTTCAAGATAAAAAATCAGTGTATACTCATCCGGAGTCTCCACCCCCAGTTCTTCTATCCCTTTTTCCCCATTATAGATTGCCTCTGCATTCCGGATCGGAAAGAGATAGACAGCATATCCGCTCTGGCTCACCGGATCCAGCGCACGCTGCATTGTATTTACAAAGTCAGAAGAAGTGACCGGACTTCCGTCCGACCACACCGCCTCTTCCCGCAGATGAAATGTCCAAATCGTTGAGTCTTCATTCACTTCATAAGATTTAGCTGCGCGGTACTCAATCCTTCCATCAGAGTCATATGTCAGAAGTTCATCCAGTGCAGTTACAGAATACGCGAGGTAGGTCAGCGCGATACTTCCGGCCGGATCCATTGATCCGGTATCTGCACTGATTGCCACTGTAAGCTCCTTCTCTTCATTTCTTGTTTCATCTTTCTTTTGGCTACAGCTGCCGCAAATCAAACTGACAGCAAGAAGCACTGTCAATACTGCATATATTCTCTTCATCCTGTCTCTCCTCTTGTTTACCGTTCCGTATATAAAAAACATGCCACTCTTCGTCCATCGATTGAATACATCTTTGGACGTTTTCGATAACAATACGCTCTGACATCCGGACATTTTCCGGCATAAGGACAACCATGTGACTCTTCCTCTCTCATATTTGTATTCTCCAGATTCATATTTTCAGATTCTGAGTTCTGCCTTACACTTTCTGGTTCTGTTGTGTGTCCTGCATTCAGAAGTGCTCTGGTATAGGGATGAAGAGGCTTCCTATAAACCTCATCTGTGTAGCCCTCTTCAACCATCGTTCCCAGATACATCACACACGTTCTCTGGCATAAAAAGTGCACTGCATGTAAATCATGAGAAATAAATAAAATTGTCACTTTCTCTTTTTTCTGTATTTCCTTTAATAGCCTCAGTATCTGTTCCTGCACCGGAAAATCCAGTGCCGATACCGGCTCATCGCAGACCAGGAAGCTGGGATTTCTTAAGAGTGCACGGGCAAGAGCAAGTCTCTGTCTCTGTCCTCCCGAAAATTCATCCGGATATTTCGTCAATACCTCTTCTCCCATTCCCACTCTTTCCAATGCTGTTACATAGCGCTCTCTCATTTCTATTTTGTCTGTTTTCCCACCGGCAAAAATCGTCTCCGTCAACATTTGTTCGATTGTTAATGTCGGATTCAAAGCCGTAAGAGGATTCTGGAAAATCATACGTATTCCTTCCTGATGCCGGTTCTTTTTCCATTTTCTTAAAGGCACAATAGGCTTTCCCATATACCGAATTTCTCCCGCATCCGGTCTCAACATTCCGGTTATCATCCGTGCAAGCGTCGTTTTACCACATCCGCTCTCCCCGATTATGCCATAGCATTCTCCTCGAAAAATCGTCAGACTCACATCCTTGACCGCTTCTGTCACTTTGTAAGATTTACTCACATGCTCAAGCTTCAGAATCTCTTCTGCATTTCTTTGGACCTCCCGAAGTTCCCTCTGACCCAGATTTTTCATACATCGCAGCAATTCTCTTGTATATTCGTGTCTGGGTGTTTGGAAAATCTCTTCCACAGAACCTTCTTCTATCAGACTTCCTTCCTTCATAACCAGAACTCTGTCGCAGATAGAAGCGACCGCACTCAGATCATGACTGATCAGCATGACTGCCATGTCATTTTCTTTTGCGATCCGCCGAAGAAGGATCAGAATATCTTCCTGGATGGCTTCATCTAACGCAGTCACCGGCTCATCCGCAATTAAAACAGACGGATGACAGGCAAGCGCAAGTGCGATTGAAACCCTTTGGCACATTCCTCCCGACAGTTCGAACGGATACTGCTTCATTACCTCTTTCTCCCGCGTGATCTCCACCATTTTGAGAAGCTTACCGGCTTCTTGTTCCGCATCTTTCCTTCCACATCGAACATGCTCTCTTATCGTCTCTGTCAGCTGTTTTCCCACCGTCATTGCAGGATCCAGATACGCCGACGGTTCCTGGAACACCATAGAAATTACATGTCCTCTCAATTTCTTCATCTTTTCCGGACAATCCCCGCCCATTTCGTGGTATCCTCGCAGGATTTCTTCTCCTTCGGCTTCCATATACCCAAAAGAAACCTCTGTCTCTGAAGAAAGCAGTCCCAAGACCGCTCGCATTGCCGTGGTCTTTCCACAACCGGATTCTCCCACCAGTCCAGTGATTTCTCCCTCTCTCAGCTCAAATGAGAAATGGTTTACTACACCGTCTCCTTCCTGCCGTTTATGAAATTTTACACTTAAATCATCTATTTTAAGTAAACTCATAACCTAGTTCTCCCTGACGATCAGATTCAGCGAAAAGATCAATAAGACCAGCACCCGTACCGGCCACATCATTTGTGTAGGATAAATCTGCATCTGGCTTCTTGCCTCCTGGATCAGAGTTCCAAGACTTGCAGCCGGTGCAGCAATTCCAACACCCAGAAAGCTCAAAAAAGCCTCTGTGAAAATAGCTTCCGGGACAAGCAGTACTGCGTTCAAAATCACTTTTTCCTTCAGATTCGGAAGCATCTGTTTGATCAGAATCCGCATTGCCCCGGATCCCTCGAGACGGGCCGCAAGAATGTAATCCATCTCTTTTAATCGCAGAATCTCGCCACGAACTACGCGCGCCATCCGTGTCCACCCGGAGATACAGATTCCCAAAATCACCGTTTTTACACTGGCTCCGAAAAGCAGCATGAACAGGATGACATACAAAAGCGATGGAATCGAATCCACAATATCTGCTGCCTGCATCATGATCATATCCGTTTTCTTTCCGGCATATCCGGCAATCCCGCCATACAGAAGTCCCACTATCGATGAGATCAGACTGGCAAGAATGCCCACCTTCATACTGATTCCGGCCCCATACCACACTCTGCTGAAAATATCACGGCCAAATTTATCGGTGCCAAACAAATGCATCAAAGAACTACCTGCATTTCTCAGATCTGCATTCTGCGTAACCGGATCATAAAACGGAAGAAACGGAACCAAAACCGTAAAAAAAGTCAATACCAGCAGTATACAGATTCCCAGACGGCTGTATTTACTTTTCCAGAAAGTCTTCATTTGCTCCTCCTTACCGACGGTTCCAGTATCATGCGCAGGATGTCCATTGCCAGATTAACGATAATAACGACCATTCCCATAAAGATTGTGAGTCCCATGATCATCGTATAATCTCTTCCGGATACCGCATTCACAAATTCTCTTCCAAGTCCCGGGATATTAAATACCGTTTCCGTCACAAAACTTCCGGTAATGAGATAAGCGGCCGCAGGGCCCAGATACCCCAGGATCGAAGTCCACGCATGCCTCAGAATATGGCAATACAAAATTTTCTTCTGGCTGATTCCCCTCGCTTTTGCCATGACCACATATTCTTTTGCAGACTCCTCCCGTATGGACTGGTTCATCATTCTAGCCACAACCGTAGTCGGATATAAAGCAAGAGATAAGACCGGGAGCACATAATGCGCCCGGGATAAAAGACCGGAAACCGGAAACCACCCAAGCTTTACTCCAAATATCAGCAAAAGCAAGACTGCCGCCGCAAAATTCGGAATCGCACCTCCAAGTACAGTTCCGATAAAAATTCCTTCTCTTACCAGAGTCTTTCTACTGCACGCCTGACAGATTCCCAGCGCCGTTCCCAGAACAAGCGCCGTCAGGATTGCCAGTCCTCCGACTTTCACCGTATACGGCCAGGCCCTTGCGATTACATCAGAAACCCGTACACCCTGCTTTTTATAAGAAATCCCCATTTCTCCCCTTAACAAGCCTGTCAGGTAATTCTTATACTGAACTGCTGCCGGTTCATCCAGTCCATATTCCTTTTCCATCGTTTCTACCATATTGGGTGAAATGTTGCTGCTCTGAAATGGGCTTCCGGGCATACTTCTCGTCAGGAAAAATGTAACCGTGATCAGAACAAACAAAGAAAAAATGCCTGTTAAAATTCTTTTTATAATATAGTTCCCCATATTCATTCTCTTTTCGTATTCTGCAGGAAATGATCACAAATTGTCTGAAGGATTCCTTCTTCTGAGGCTTCTTCTGCCGTCAGAATCTGTAGTGCATTTCTCTCGTCCGATGTCTTCATGCAACGCTCGGCTTCTCTTTTTGTCTGCTCCCCGATACAAACTGCGCACATGTTTTCAAATCCACTCTCCTCGAAAGAAGCCATGAACCCTCTTACCGTAGAAGCGCTGGTAAATGTTACGATATCAATTTCTCCATTTTCAAGCAGATGCTTCACTCTTCCGGTCACAGCATCATTTCCTGTATACACCGTAGTATAGAGCGGAATATCTTCAACAGCAAGTCTCTTTCTCGCAAGTGGAGGCAACAATTCGGGAGATCCCTGCTCCGCCCGCACAATGACGATATGACTTCCCGGAGCTGCCTTTTCTGCAATACAAGTTCCCAGACTCTCCGCGTTAAAAATCTCCGGAACCACATCCGCAAAAATGCCTGTTCCTGCAAGCTCCCTTTCTGTTGCAGCACCGATTGCGGCAATTTTTATATCCGCCGGTCCCCCAAGCAGCTGCCGCAGATCGATTTTAAGATGTTTCAGTTCCTGAAAGAATACCCGCACACCGATCACACTGGTAAATACCAGCCATTCCTGATCGGCACATGTTCCGAATTTTTTCATCACTTCACATAGTCTCTCATTCGGCGAGATCACCTTGGTACGTATAGTAGGCATTTCAATGACCTGTGCTCCTAATGTTCTCAGCCACCCAGCCAGATGTCCCGGATTTTCCCTGGGTCTGGTCACTACAATCTGTTTCCCGTTAAGAGGTAGAGCTGCCCTCCAAGCAAACCGTCCTGCCAGTGAACAGACCGACCCGACTACGACCAATGCAGGTGTCCCGATTCCGGAAAGCAGGACTTCGTCTTCCAAATGTTCCAACGTGGAAACCACATTTTTTTGTCCAGCCGTTGTTCCTTTCGCTATGACAGCTGCCATGGTATCTGGATCCATACCTGCATCCATAAGTCCACGACAGATCTTTCCAAGCGAAGTGATCCCCATGAGGAAAACCAATGTCCCCTTTAATGAAACCAACGCCGGATAATCGATCCGGCTGCTTCCGTCTTTTCTCGGATGTCCTGTAATTACATGAAAAGAAGACGTGTAATCGCGATGTGTCACCGGAATTCCTGCATAGGCCGGAACAGCTGCTGCAGATGTAACTCCCGGAACCACTTCAAATAGTATTCCATGTTCCGCAAGCACTTCTGCCTCCTCTCCTCCTCTTCCAAACACAAATGGATCCCCGCCTTTAAGACGGAGTACCTTTTTTCCTTCCATTGCCTTTTCCAGCAAAATCTGATTGATCTCTTTTTGCGGGACAGGATGATTTCCCTGGCGTTTTCCTACATCAATCATTTCTTTTTCATCCGGAATCAAGCTGAGGATTTCTGTACTGACCAGTGCATCATATACGATTGTATCTGCCTCCTCCATGATTTTTCTTGTTTTTATTGTTAATAGGCCGACATCGCCGGGTCCTGCTCCCGCAAGCCATACCTTTCCTTGCTGCTCCATGTCCGTCTCCCTGATTTTTTTATCAATCACCATATTTCCGTCTCATCTCTTTTGCAAGCAGGGCGCCTGCTTCCTGCGCTTTTTGACAAGTCCCCGCGATCTTTTCCTTAAAAAACCGACCATCCGACTCACGATAATAAAGTCCCGACAGACAGAGTTCTTCCCCTTTCGTCCTCGCGTGTGCCGCAACCGGTGATGTACACCCTCCTCCCAATTCCGCAATAAACTGCCGTTCAGCAAGCGCTGCTGCTCGCGTCTCTCTGTGATCCAGAATCTCTTCCCAGATCCAGTTTTCTCCTTTTCTTCCCTGCACTGCCAAAATCCCCTGACCCGCTGCCGGGATCATTTCCTCCACATCGAAATATCTTCCGATCCGCGACTCCATCCCCAGCCGTTGAAGTCCTGCTGCCGCCAGTACAAGAGCATCGTATGACTCCGTCTCCAGCTTCTCCAGGCGGGTCCGGATGTTTCCCCGTATTCCTTCAAATCTGCAGTCCCCAAACCGTTCTGCCATCTGGATCTGCCTTCTCCTGCTGCCGGTCCCAATGATCTGTAGCCTTCCCGTTTGCACGGCCTGCTCTGAATAGACCAGCACATCCCGCGGATCTCCTCTTTTCGGAAATGCAAAGACCGGTAACTCCTTCGATATTTCCGAAGGCATATCTTTCAGACTGTGCACTGCCAGATCGATCCTGCCCTCCATGAGTGCATGATCCAGTTCTTTCACAAACAGCCCCTTTCCCCCGATCTTCTCAAGGCTCTGATGCAGGATCTTATCTCCGGTTGTTTTCATCGTTACAATTTCAATTTCCAGTTCCGGATGAAACTGCAAAATCCGTTTTTTTACAATTTCGGCCTGTATCACCGCAAGCTTACTTTTTCTGCTTCCGATTCGAATCACAGACTGCATGGCATCTTCATCCCTTTCTCAATTACTTCATAAATATAATTCATATCCAGATTCTCCCGCAGGGCATCTGCGAGAAGGTCATATTGATTTTCCTTATATCGGTTGTAATCCATCGTCATGACTTGATCCGTATCCACTCCCTTTGCTTTTAAGACAGCCCTTACCAATCCGTCCGACACTTCAGCCGAATCAAAGATTCCATGGATATAACAACCATACACATTTCCCTGCCAGGTGCCATCCACTTTTCCCGTCTCTTCATGCAGTTCTTCCTGAATCTTAAGGAGCGGGTTTCCTTTTCTCAGAGTTGTCCTGCCCATATGGATCTCATATCCTTCCAGATGTGATCCGGAAAGTCCGCTCAGGATTCCTTGTGTATCACCAAAACATCCATGAATTCTGCTCCTTGTCTTTTCCCCCTGAAAAACAGTGCAAACCGGAAGCAGTCCCATTCCCTGAATGCTGCCGCCTTTTTCCACCTGTTCAGGATCAAGAATCTCCTCTCCCAGCATCTGATATCCGCCACAGATCCCGAAAACTAATTTTCCGGAAGACGCATGCCGGAGTATTTTCCCTTCCAGACCATTCTGGCGCATCCACAACAGATCTTCCATCGTATTCTTGCTCCCCGGGATCAGAACCGCATCCGGATTACCAAAATCCCCTGCAGATGAGACATATCGGACAGAAAGTTCTTTCCTGTGTTCCAGCGGTGCAAAATCTGTAAAATTCGAGATTCTCGGAAGCCGTATGACAACAATGTCTGCCAGGCCGGAACCACCTTTTCTTTCAAACCGCTCCGTCAGACTGTCCTCTTCATCAATGTCAAGGTGCAGATACGGTACCACCCCACAGACCGGTATCCCGGTTCTTTCCTCCAACATCGTAAGTCCCGGTTTCAGAATTCCTTTGTCCCCCCGGAATTTGTTGATGATCGTTCCTTTGACCCGCATCCTCTCATGTTCTTCCAGAAGTTCAATCGTCCCCACGATCTGTGCAAACACTCCGCCACGATCTATATCGCCCGCCAGAAGGACCGGCGCATCCACCATATCCGCCAGTCCCATATTGACAATATCATTTTGTTTCAGATTGATCTCGGCCGGACTCCCGGCACCTTCGATCACAATAACATCATACTGTTCTTCCAACCGATGATACGCTTCCAGAATCATCGGTATATATTCTTTCTTTTTTCGAAAATATTCCGATGCAGACATCGTTCGCGTCACTTCACCCCGCACGATTACCTGCGATCCCGTATCCGTGGTCGGTTTCAGCAGGATTGGATTCATATCAACAGACGGCTGAATACCTGCCGCCTCAGCCTGCATCACCTGAGCGCGCCCCATCTCCAGACCTTCCGTGGTGATAAAGGAATTGAGTGCCATATTCTGGGATTTAAACGGTGCTACGCGAAGGCCGTCCTGCCTCAGAATGCGGCATAGCCCTCCGACAAGAATACTCTTGCCCACATTAGACATCGTTCCCTGGATCATGATCGATTTCGCCATCTGTCTCCTCCGTTTCTTCTACCTTCACACTCTTCGAATATATATCATACAATGCTTCCAGCAATCTGTGATTATCCCCGCGCTGCCGGATCGCAATCCTGTAAAATCCTTTCTCGAGTCCCCGGTAATTGCTGCAGTCCCGGATCAGGATCCGATATTCCTTCATCTTCTCAAACAGATCCAGATCACTTTTCAGCAAAATGTAGTTTACTTCCGATGGGAAGAAGGTAACTCCAATCTCCGCCAGCCCTTCTTCCATCCATTTTCTTTCCCTGGTAATAAATTCCCTGGTCGTCTGCACTCTTTTCTTTTCCTTAAGTGCCGCAAGTGATGCCGCCTGAGCAGGGATTGATACATTCCAGGGCTGCCGACATCGTTCCATTTTCTCCAGAATGCTTTCATTTCTACTCACTGCATACCCCGAGCGGAGTCCGGGCATGGCATGCATTTTGGTAAATGCCCGGATCACCATGAGATAACTGCTCTTTGCCGCTTCTTTTATCATTGTCATTTCGGATGCATTCTCCATAAAATCCAGAAAACATTCATCCAACACCATAAAGATCTGTTTTTCTTCACATATTCTCAGTATTTTTCGAAGCAGTCCTTTCGGCGCGCTTCTTCCGGACGGATTATCCGGTGAACAAAGGAACACTATATCCACATCATCCCGCAAAAACTCCAGGAAATCCTCACCCAGCGCAAATCCTTCCTCCTCTTTCTTTTCATGATACAGAATTTCACATTCCTCTGTCTGAAGGGCCTGCTCATACTCTGCAAACGTCGGAACACTGATGACTGCCTTCTTCGGACGCACCGCACGAACCACATCGTAAATCAACTCTGCAGCGCCGTTTCCAAAGACGAACTGTTTTCCCGGTATTCCGGTGTCTTTTTCCAACGCCTCTCTCAGCTTCCCGCACCGGCTGTCCGGATAATTACCAATCTCAGCGACTGCCTTTCTCGCCGCTTCCATCACTGCCATACTTGGTCCAAACGGTCCTACATTAACGGAAAAGTCTGTCATTCCCGTGTATGTGTAAATATCTCCGCCATGTATATATTCCAATGTTCTTCCCCTTTCTGTTGATTTGTACACTTCTTCTATTATTTCTAAAGAACCACAATCCGGAGGAGGCCCAGTACGATCAGCGTTAACACCGCTGTTCCGTCCATCAGACGGCCAGCCCGGACAATATCCTCCGCCTCTATTTCTCTGACCGGATCACCGATCGTTTCCTTATGATATAATTTTCCAAAATAATATGCATCTCCCGCCAGCTGTACTCCCAGCGCCCCTGCGCAGACTGCTTCTGTCTGTGCCGAATTGGGACTGGCATGTTTTCTCCGGTCACGCAAATAGATCCGAAGGGCTCCTTTGCCATCCATTCCAAGGCAAAACGCACTCAGTATCATAAAAAATGCGGAAAGCCTTGCCGGAATATAATTGAACAGATCATCCATTTTCGCAGCAAACCTTCCGAAATACAGATACTTGTCATTCTTATATCCTACCATAGAATCCATCGTATTCACAGCTTTATAGAAAAATCCGAGGGGCGCCCCGCCTATCATCAGGTAAAATAGTGGCGCGATCACCCCGTCAGATGTATTTTCAGCCACCGTTTCTACAGCTGCCTTTGTCACACCCTGCTCACTCAGATTTTTCGTGTCCCTTCCGACGATCATGGAGACCGCATATCTCGCTCCAGGAAGATCATGTTCCTTCAAACGATCATACACCTTCCGACTTTCCGTTTTCAGTGATTTCCCCGCAAGAATCTGATAGCACCAGAACATTTCCACGACAAATGCCAGCCACGGATTTACAGAATTTATAAAGTATAAAAGAATTACAGGAATCCCTGTCGAAACGATAACGACTGCAAACCAGAGAACGATCCCCGCCACGTGCAGCGCCCGGTCTGTTTCTCTGCATATCGCCCGAAGCACCTTTTCCATGATTTCAATCCATTTCCCAATCAGCCGCACCGGATGATACAGCCACACCGGATCCCCCAAAATGGCATCCAGCATAAAACCTGCCACACAGACACAAAGTATTCTCATAGGTTCTCAATCTCCGCAAAATATTTTCTGCCGGACTTCCATGCTTCGTCCGGAATCTTAATTCGAAATCCTTCTCCGTTTGCCGCCTGCCAGTGATAAAATTCTCTGTGTTCCGGATCAAACGTTTCCAGAATTGACATGATTGTTCCTCCGTGAACAACAAAAGCGGCATTTTTACAGGCATCCTTCTCAAGCTGATCCATCATATGCTCAAATCCTTGCACACACCGTTTCCGGAATCCATCATGACTTTCCCCTCCCGGAAATGGCATCGTACCGCCGGAATCAATCCATCCCTGATAAAGCGGATTCGCTGACAATTCTAAATAATTCTTACCTTCAAACTCTCCAAAATCACATTCCCTAAGGCTATCACAGACAGTCTGTGTCTGCCCGGGGAAGAGGATCTCCGCGGTCTGCCTGCAACGTTTCATCGGGCTTACAATTACCCGCTCGGTCTTCAGTTCCTGCATACGCTGTGGTATCGCCATCCGGTCAAGCGGCTCATCCGTTCTTCCGATATATCTTTTTTCCAGATTCCCTTTTGTCTTAAAATGACGGATCAATATCACTTCCATGCCTGCATCACCACCATTCCTGTCAGCATGGCAAGTTCACTGACCTGAAGGAAAAATCCTGCCAGATCCCCTGTCACTCCTCCAAATTGTTTTCTGCAGATCCTGCGATAATAGACCCAGGAACAGAAAACGCCGATGGCCGCTCCTATCGAAGCACGTGCATCCGTCCACAACATCAGCGCAGCTCCCGCAAGCAGCCACAGGACAGACGTAATCTGCACCGTTCTTTTCTGTGCGCGATCCTGAAAGGTCCGCGCAAGCCCGCTGTCTTTCGCCGCAGGAAAAGTGACCACCGAATATCCGCTGAGGGCTCTGGAAATGACATAGATACACGCAGCCGGTGCCAGCATTTCTTCCGTAAGTTCCGACCAGATTCCCAGACTCCACACCAGATAACATCCCATTCCCATGACAGCGAATGCTCCGCTGTGAGAATCCTTCAGAATTTCCAGCTTCTTTTGCCGGTCCCCGCAGGAACCAAGCGCGTCCATCGTATCCATAAATCCATCCAGGTGAATTCCGCCGCTTACCACGACAGGGAGTAACGTCATCACCGCCGCGAGCAAAATTCTCCCTACAGAAAGATGGTACATCACGCTTCCGGCAAGATACTGTATACCCCCTGTCACCACGCCTATCAGCGGGAAAAAACACATCGCATACTTCATATTTTTTTCATTCCATTCGATCACCGGCATCGGGATCCTGGAATACATGGAACATGCAATGATCAAAGATTGTATCCAATTCATCGTACTCACTCCACACTGTTATGATAATACCTGATACTGCTCAATATCCATTTCCGAAAATGTTCCCATTTTCCGATACACCTGAAGGCCCATTTCAAGGAGCGGCATCACCGCCACCGCTCCGCTTCCTTCACCGAGACACATGTCACAGGTCAAAAGTGGAGACATGCCGAGCGCATCCAGTACAAGCTGCCCGGCAGGTTCCTTTGACACATGAGAAGGCAGAATATATCCGGCCGCCTCCGGCACAAGACGTACCGCGCAAAGTGCCGCCACAGCAGAGATAAACCCGTCAATCACGACTGGAATCCGATACATGGCTCCTCCCAGGAATACCCCCATAAGGCCCGCTATATCCAGGCCGCCCACTTTAGAAAGGGCATCGATCACATCCTGTTGTTCCGGTTTCTGTTTTTCAATTGCTTCCCGGATGACCCGGATCTTCCTCTTCAGTCCATCACTACTAAGTCCGGCTCCTTTTCCTGTTACAGTCTCTGCTTCTTCATTTAAAAGCACCGCTGCCACCGCACTGCTGGTAGTCGTATTTCCGATTCCCATTTCTCCGGTCGCCAGGATGGCATAACCGGCCTCTTTCTTTTCTTTCACCTGACGGATGCCGACCATAGTTGCCTGCAGCACCTGTTCCCGGGTCATTGCCGGTCCTTTGGCCAGATTGGCTGTGCCGTACGCCACCTTATCAGCCGGTTTTGTGACAGAAGCAACATCACATACCATTCCGATATCAACCGGGAAGACATCAACATTTGCTACCTGAGCCATAATACAGGTACTCGCCTGCCCTTTGGTGAAATTATCCGCCACAGCCGCCGTCACATCCTGCCCGGTCTGTGTGACTCCCTCTTCTACCACTCCATTATCGGCACACATGATAATAAGGCCCTTCTTTTTCAATTCATAGTAATCTGTTCCCAGGATCCCCGCAATCTGAATCACTGCTTTCTCCAGCTTCCCCAGACTGAACAGTGGCTTTGCAACGCTCATCCACCTCTTCTTTGCAAGATCCATGCTCTTTTCATCCAGAGGCCGAATCTGCATTTTTATCTCTTCCAGCTGTTCCTGTTCTGTTTTTATTTTCTCCTGCATTCTTTTCGTCTCCTTTGGCATTCTTTCACAAATCTTACGGCAAATTCCGGGTTTGAGCCCCAGTAAAGATGCGGAAATCCCGCAAAAATCCTGTTCTTCATATGGATTTCTCTCCAGCTCCGTCTTCCGTCCGGCTTCTCAGCCAGACAGTCTTCTCCTATTTTTTTGGCTTCCCAATAATGGAATTCATGTCCCCGGATACACTCTCCCTTCCGCAGATAACATCCGTCTGCTTCTGCTCTTACATTCATGTACCCGAAACGGATCAGCCGCTCTTTCTTTTCTGCACTTCCTTCGAGCAATCCTACCATCGGATAAAAGCTTTTGTCCGTTCCCTGAAGCTGTTCCAGAAGATACAGAAACCCTCCGCATTCTGCGATACACGGCATTCCCTGATTCAGCTTTTCTTTCAGATCCTGTCTCATGGATGCATTGGCAGAAAGCTGTCTGGCATAGATTTCCGGATATCCTCCGCCAAGCAGTATCCCATCTGCCTCTTCAGGTATCTTGCTATCCTCCAGAGGACTGAACCAGACCAGCCTACATCCAAGCGTTTTCAGAATTTCCAGATTTTCTTTATAATAAAAGCAAAACGCAGCATCCCACGCAACAGCAATTGTAACAGGCTCCTTTGCATCCCGGTTTCCCGGTACCACTTCGCTTTCTGCTGAATTCTTTCTTTCTACATCCGAATCCATCAGTGCGAGCACCGCATCCAGATCCACACTTTTCTCAAGGATCTCTGCCGCCTCTTCAATCTGTTTCTTAAGATCAGCAATTTCCTCCGGAAGGATGAGTCCCAGATGACGGCTCTCCAGCTGAAACGCAGGATGTTCCGGCACATATCCCAGCACTTTCACATCATGCCCCATCTCCCGCAGCCCGTGCACGATCATCTCTTTCATTTTCGGATACAGTGACGGTGAAATACGGTTTAGAATGATTCCGCTGATATGGCTGTCGTTCCGGAATTCCAGCATTCCCTTTAGCACAGCCAGAATCGACAGAGCCATTCCGCGGCACGGAAGCACCAGGATCACCGGAACGCCAAGCGTTCGTGCCACATCATAGGAGCTCGCCTCCTCTGTGCCAAGGCCCATCCCGTCATAATATCCCATAACGCCTTCAATGACGGCTGCATCGGCATTTGACGCATGTCGTGTAAAACAAGAGCGCAGCTGCTCTTTTTCGCAGAAAAACAGATCCAGATTTTCCGAATCGATTCCCAGCACGTTCCGGTGAAACATGGGATCAATATAATCCGGACCACATTTGCATGCTGCCACACCTATTCCTTTTTTCACAAGAGCTTCCATCAGAGCACAGGTGACTGCCGTCTTCCCGCTTCCGCTCGCCGTAGCCGCAATCATAATTCCAGGTATTTTCATTTATCCATCTATTCTCCCATCTGATACAATATAAACAGGATTCATTCCCATCATCATGTGATAATCTCCAAGCTTATGCGCTCTTGATGCCGTGATCTGACGGATCTCAGGTTCCTGAAGAAGTCCTTCTTCTGCAGCTTCCATCACTTCTTTCAGTGTTTCCAACGAGATTGCATTGATCACGATCCTTGCGTCCGGATTCTTCCTGCGGACGCATCGCAGGATTTCTTTCAGATTTCCGGAACTTCCTCCGATAAATACATGGGTGGGTATTTCCAGGCCTTCCAGCACCTGCGGTGCCACACCATGAATAACCTCCAGATTGTCCGTCATAAACTTTTTCTTATTTGCCAGAATCAGTTCAATGCCCTCCGCCTTTTTTTCCACAGCATAAACGCGGATCCCCGGCGCCTGAAGTGCCGCTTCGACCGATACAGATCCGGTTCCGGCGCCGACATCATAGAGGACCGCATCCCGGGTGAGCATAAGACTGGCAAGACTTAACGTTCGGATTTCCTCCTTCGTCATCGGCACTTTTCCACGGATAAATGCTTCATCCGGCAAATGCACACAGACTCTCCGTGATGGCTCCGGGTTTTCGATCATCACAACAGAAAGCTCCGCGAAATTCTCCGGTTTCGCGTCCGATGCCTGAACGGTAAGAATCTCTTCCTCCGCATAAGAAAGGCGATTTCCAATATAGAGCTTCAAATTCTGCAGTCCGTAGTATTCCAGTTTTTCACAGATCATCGCGCCGGAATCTTTACCAAGAATCAGAAACGTCTTTCGGTTCTCTCTGACTGCCTGGATAAAATTCTGCTTTCTTCCGTGAATGCTGCAGATCGCAGCATCTTCCCAGCTTGTGTGAAGGCGTGCCGCCAAATACACGATTGAAGAAATCCCCGGCAGAATCTGCACCGCAATCCCACTTTCCTCCAAGACCTTTACCAGTGCTTTTGCCCCGCTGTAAAATCCGGTGTCCCCGGAAAAAAGGACCGCACATTTTTCATATTCTATATGTTCCACCAGATAATCCCGGATCCTCTCCGGCCGGTATTCTATAAACTGCGGCCGTTTCCCATCCGCAAATAATTCTACCATCCTGGCTGCTCCGATGATCAGATCACTTTCTTCAATACATTCCTCTGCTTCCAGCGTCAGAAGCTTTTGATCTCCCACTCCGACTCCGACACAGAAAACCCTGCAATTTCTACACATTCTTGTATCCCCTTGGCGTCACCATTTTATCTCCGATTATTCTGGTCTCTTCATTTCCTACAAATACAGTCGTAAACATATCCACATCCGTCTCAGATAGTTCCTTAAGACTCAGTATCTTCATACATTCGCCTTCCCGACCGATATTTTTTACAATGCCGCACACCGTATCTTCCTTTTTATATTCCATCATACAGAGGCAGGCTTTCTTCAGATAATCCGCTCTTTTCCTGCTGGAAGGATTGTAAATGCAGATTACGAAATCTGCCATTGCAGCCATCCGGAGACGCTTTTCTATTTTTTCCCAGGGCGTCATCAGATCACTGAGACTGATGACTGCAAAATCATGCATCAGCGGCGCTCCAAGTATTGCGGCTCCTCCGGAAGCGGCTGTGATACCTGGAACTACTTCAATCTCCACACCCGAATAATCCGCTGCAAGCTCATACACCAGCCCTGCCATTCCATATATCCCTGCATCTCCACTGCAGACCACTGCTACATTCTGTTCTTTCCCGGCCTCCTCAAGCGCCATCCGGCAACGCTGCACCTCCTGCCTCATCGGAGTAGACAAACAGATCTTGTCCGGATATTCTTCCTTGATCAGATCAATATACACCGTATAACCCACGATTACCTGACATTCGCTTAAAACCTTTGCCGCTCGTACCGTCATCTGGTCCTTCGCACCCGGGCCGATTCCCACTACATATACTTTTCCCATACCTGCTCCTTATTCTGCCTTTCCTTGTCTGAATTCAGTCGTAAACGCCGGATTATAGAGCTCCGAACGCCTGTAATCTCCATTTAAGATGGCTCCCACAACGATCAGCGCCGTTTTACGAATCCCATATTTTTCTGCGGTTTCTTTCAAAGTCCTCACCTCGCAATGATGTACCTCTTCCTCCGGCCAGGTTGCCTTGTACACGATAGCCGCCGGTGTATCTTCCGGATATCCTCCTGCAATCAGCTCTTTTGAAAGTTCACCCAGCATACCGGTACTTAAGAAGATCACCATCGTCGCCTGATGCACTGCAAAACTGCGGATGGATTCGCTGTCCGGCACCGGCGTACGTCCCGCCATTCTGGTAATCACCACCGACTGGGAAATTCCGGGAAGTGTATATTCCGCTTTTAGTGCCGATGCTGCCCCGCAAAAGGAACTGACCCCCGGGCA
>JALFNN010000052.1 GCA_022774325.1 bacterium
CGATGAATCCCTGTCCGTGTGGTTATTTTCCATTGTTTCTCCATTGTTTTTTAGGTTCATGTTTCCCACATCCATCACAGGTCTGAGGCCAGTTGATTTTCCATTCAAAGTATTCATTTCTGGTAATCTCGCCAGATTTCAGTTCTTCTTTTCTGAGAACCCATTCTTTCATAAAATCATTGACAAGTCCATAATTAATCCATAATCCCACAGGCGGATGTGCAGGCCAGCTATCGTTATCGTGATAGCGGACAGAGGTATCTTCGCTGGAATTGCATTTTTCTCCGGGATAAGTTTCCATCTGGAACAAGTTTATAGCGGATGGGTTGAATTCATCGATCCAGAACAAGAGTTCCATGAATTCGGTAGCATCCATTGTCGTTGCATCATACAGTGTCCAAGGATTTACGTTCAGTATTTTTGCCATTTCGGTTACCAGTTCTTTTTTGGGAACCCGGTAGTTTGTCTCATACTGGGCAAGACGATTTGCTCCTTTTTCACCCCAACCGAGGACTGCGCCAAGCTCTGCTTGTGTCATTTTCCGGAATGTTCGGATTTTTTTTATTTTATCTCCAATCGTCATATCAAATACCTGCTTTCCTATTGATAATACTATTTTTACTTCCAAAATACTTTTTTGTAAACAGAAACATTCGCCAAAAAGCGAATTATTTTCTTGACATTCGCAGAAAAGCGAATTATAATGGCGGTAAAGTTGGATTCGCAAAAAAGCGAATTGATGTACATTGAAAACTTCATGAGCTGTATAATCTGCCAACACAGATGCCATGACCCTGTAAGGCTTTATTCTCAGGCGAGCGTCGAAGATACTCCGGAAACGACTGGTAAGTTTGTGAAGAAGCTGCCAGTAATCAGAAATATTTTGATAGAGGTCAGTTGTAACACTGACAGCAGATGATACGAATGGAAGCCAAACCAAGTGCAAAATTTTGACTGAAACGAGTGATGCCGAAAAATAACAGGGAAAGGGGGAGTGAAGCAATGAGGAAAGAGTTGGAATACGCAAAGAAAATAGCTGTGATTACAAAGTTATTTCATTCAGAACTTCTGTCAGAACAAGAATTTGAAAAAATCAGACGGAAACTGATGGATAGTTATCTGATTGTCGGGGAACGTAGTGATGATCCGATGAAAGCAATTGCATAGAATAAAGAAAGTTGAGGAAAAAACAATGGAAGATAAGGTAATACAACATTCGTTCATATTTAAGATTTCAGATAAAATGACAGCACAAATAAAGAAACCAGTTACACATAAGGAAAGAAAAGTGTGGCAGGTAAAAGAAATGGAGGAAAATTATGAGCATGAAACAGGTTCAGGTTTTAGAGGCAACAAAGGCAGCACCGAACAGTAATGGCAGACGTACTGCGGGCATACAGATTGAACGTATCCGCGTTGCAGCATACTGCAGGGTATCGACGGATGGAGATGAACAGCTTGGCAACTTTGAATCCCAGAAAGCATATTATGAGCAGAAAATAAAGCAGAATAAGGAATGGGTATCTGCAGGAATCTTTGCAGATGAAGCCATTACCGGAACAAAGGTCGATAAAAGAGAAGGGTTCCAGGAGATGATACGAAAATGTCAGAATGGGGAGATTGATATGATTCTTACAAAATCTATTTCCCGATTTTCCAGAAATACACAGGATATTATCAAATATGTACGCATGCTCCGTGACCGGAATATTGCGATTGTGTTTGAAAAAGAAAATATCAACACACTGGATATGAATGGAGAAATGCTTCTGACAATCTTAAGTTCTCTTTCGCAGGGAGAGGTGGAATCTCTTTCTGAAAATGTAAAGATGGGTTTAAAAATGAAAATGAAGCGTGGCGAGCTGGTAGGATTCAATGGCTGTCTGGGATATGATTATCATCCGGATACGAAAAGTATCACCGTAAATGAGCAGGAGGCTGAAACAGTGAGGTTTATTTATAATATGTACCTGCAAGGCTATGGAAGCTCTACCATTGCAAAGAGATTGACTGAAATGGGTGTAAAAAACAAACTGGGAAAAGTAGAATGGCATGATCATGGTGTTATGGGGATTATCAAAAATGAGAAATATAAAGGAGATATCCTGCTTGGAAAAACATTCACAGTTGACCCAATATCCAAAAGGCGGCTTGCTAATATGGGAGAAGAAGACAGGTATTACATCCGGGATCATCATGAACCGATTGTTTCAAGAGAGGTCTGGGATAAAGCAGACGAAATCCGATTGAAACGTGTAAAACCAAGGCTCATGGAGAACACCGGGAACAGGGAACGTTATACAAGACAGTTTACATTCAGCAGCATGCTTGAGTGTGGATACTGTGGTCATAAACTTTCCCGGAGGACAAGGCACCAGACAACAACAACGAAAAAACCAGTATGGCAGTGTATGAATGCAATCAAGAATGGAATCAGCAGTTGTCCGAATTGCAAAGCCATAGATGAAGTGATTATTGAAAATGCATTTGTGGATGCGTTCCAGCTTCTGGCAGACAACTTTGATGATGTCCTTGATTCAGTGTTGAACACCATTGAAGATGTATTGAAAGACGATACTGAATTAAAAAGAGTGAAACAGCTGGAAAAGGATATTAGTAGTATCGAAACGAAAAAAGCAGGTTAACAGATCTGCTGATTGATGGTAAAATAGAGCAGGAAGATTATGATGAAAAGAAGCTGAGTTTTCAGAGAAAACTTCATCAGATGACAGAAGAAAAGGCTTATCTGGAAGAAAATATCGGGCAGCAGAAAAATATAAGCAAGCGTATGGATCAGCTCCGTAAGACACTGGAAAATGAAGACATTCTGGATGAATTTGATCGTATTGTGTTTGAAAGCATTGTGGAAAAGGTAATTGTCGGTGGATACGATGAAAACGGGAATCCTTCCCCATATAAACTGACTTTTGTTTTGAAATGTAATCAGGATTTGAAAGTAAACGATGCAAAAGCAGAATATCGAAGTAAACAGAAAGGAAAAAAGGTGTCATGATGGAGCAGGATAGAAAAGAGTATTTGGATAAAGATGAATCGGAAAAAATGTGTTCATCAAAGATTGGCGAGGCTGGGGAAATGTGTTCTCCAGCCGATACCGACACATGTGGAGACGGTT
>JALFNN010000026.1 GCA_022774325.1 bacterium
AACGCATACCGGCTTGAATTTAACGGGAGGAATATGAGAAATCCTTCCAAGTAACCTACAAATTGATTTAAAAGTGGTCAGATAAAGTGAACTCGCGGTCAGCTCATCCGAGCTGGCCGGTCAGTTCGACCGAATTTAGCAAAATGATTGTTAAGTGTTTAAAAAACTATTCAATTGATGTAGAATCTCAAATTAAGACAAATAAAATGTTGGATTTTTATAATTACTTATACGGGATGACATACATAAGTAATAAATATGAATTGATTAGTGATGAAAAAACACTTGATAATTTGTCACCAGGAGAAAGAGGTGCGTTATTGCTTATTTTTTATTTGTTACTGGATTTAAGAGATACACCTTTGATTATAGATCAGCCAGAAGATAATTTGGATAACCAAAGTGTTGCGAAGGTATTGGTACCATTTATTCAAGCCGCAAAAAAGAGGAGGCAGATTATTTTAGTTACGCATAATCCTAATTTGGCCGTTGTTGCAGACTCAGATCAGATTATTTATGTTAAAATTGATAAAGAAGATGGTCAGAGGGTAAGTGTTCTGGCTGGAGGAATCGAGAATCCTGAAATAAATGATAGTATTGTAACTATTTTAGAGGGGACAATGTATTCATTTAGAAAAAGGGACAAAAAATATTTTATAAAATAAAAGAGATGCAAGGTTATTGATAGTAACCTTGCATTTCATTTCGGAATAATGTAGAATAAAGTAGTAACAGAACGATATAAATATAACAGAAAGGTCATCCGACATGAACATAGCAGCCTATTGTCGTGTTTCCACCGATAAAACCGATCAGCTCAACAGCCTGGAAGCCCAAAAGGAGTTTTTCTCCGAATACACCAAACGTACCGGTGACACCCTAGTAAGATTATATGCAGACGAGGGTATTTCCGGAACCAAAATTAAAAATCGTAAAGAATTCCTTCGCATGATGTCTGATGCGGAGCATGGCTTGTTTGACATGGTCGTGGTGAAAGATATCTCCCGTTTCGCCAGAAATACGGTAGATCTTTTGCAGAATGTCCGAAAACTGAAAGCATTAGGTATTGAAACCCAATTTCTCACAGCCAATATGACCAGCATGGGAAACAGTGAATTTGTTCTGACTATTTTCGGTGCTCTTGCCCAGGAGGAAAGTGCCAACACTTCTAAGCGTGTAAAATTTGGTAAGAAAATGAACGCAGAAAAGGGACGGGTTCCCAATATTGTATACGGATATGATAAGACCATTGGCGATTATTTTAATCTGGCTATTAATGAAGAAGAAGCCAAGGTCATCCGCCAGATTTATCAGTGGTATACAGAAGAAGGTTACGGTGCTACGAAGATTGCCAATATGCTGAATGAAAAAGGGCTGACTACAAAGCGGAACTGCAAGTGGAGTCAAAATGCCATTTGCCGGATTTTGACCAATGAGATTTATACAGGAAAAATCATTAATGGAAAACAGGAAGTGACGGACTTCCTGACTGGCCAGAGAGCGGATAAAGATGAGACGGAATGGATGGTTGTGGAGCGCCCGGAACTTCGGATCATTGATGACCAGACATTTGAAAAGGCAGGGGAAACCCTTCATTCCCGGCATGCGTCGTTCAATATGAAGCATGAACGCCAAAGCAATAAATATCTGTTCTCTACGTTGATTAAATGCAAGGAATGTGGCTGGTCCTTCCGTCGGACTGTGCGTACTTATAAGAATACCTATGTTCGCTGGGTGTGTTCCGGACATAATGGACGTGGGGCAGACAGTTGTCCGAATGCGGTGACAGTGGATGAAGACGAGCTGATTGAAGTTCTGCAGGAATATTTTGCGGAAGTATTGAAGCAGAAGAAAAAGGTGATCAACCATGTAGTCAATGAATTCCAGCGTGTTTACAAAGCAAAGGATGAAAATCTGGAATATGAGAAAGAGGTGACTGCACAGCTCTCTAAACTTCAAAAGACCAGACAGAAATACATGGACATGTATACCGATGATCTTATTACTAGGGAGGAATTGAATGAGAAAATCGGTGGAATGAGACAGGAAATCGAGCGTTTGGAAAATGAACTGAAGATGGTGTCTTATCATCTTACCAAAGGGGAACAGCTGGAAGCGATTTTGAATAATACATTTAAAACAATTGAAGATATCACGGATGTTCGCCAGATGACAAATATACAACTCAAAAAACTGATTCAAAAGATAGAAGTGGATAAAGGTGGAAATGTTGATATTTACCTTCGTCTTCTGGGAGATTTGGGTTTGGACGAAACGATCCTGATAGAGGACGAATCCAATCGCAACAATAAAACCGTTCCTGATAATAACGACCATACATAAAGACTGTACTGAACGTCTCCTCCAGATCAACCCGGCTTTAGCAGCAGATGCACGGAAGATACTGGATCTCAACAAGTCCGAGCGCCATATCCGCGGTGGACTTGCCACCCGAGAAAAATATTTACATATGGAACATCATTGAAGAAAGTGGTTGGAAGCTTGCTGTGCTCCCAACCATTTCACATTTCATGTCCAGAACATAGTTTCCCCTCAATAAATAGTTCTCAGTACTACAATATTTATGTTTCCATCATCCCCTAGAAAGAGTATAATGAAAAATTGGAGCAATTCTATCAAACAGTAAACCGAGTTACTTACTTACACATATGGAGAAAATAATATGCAGAATAAGAAATGGAAAACATTCAATAAACTGACGGCAAAATGCTATAACAATATGATTCGTGAAGAAGCGGATGGAAATTGCTGGCAGCAGGCGTTCGAGCTTCTGAAGGAAATTGTTCGCGAAGAAAGACAGAATAATCCGAATTTTGCATCCGAAATAGAAATGATCGATGATATTACCGATTATGAATACGATATTCAGGGATGGATTGAGGATTGCTTTGATGAGATGGATATGAGAGGCGAGCATGAGATACTGCTGAAAATGTGCGATGATTTGCTCACTATGTTCAGCTGGCCGGACTATACCGGTTCTGATTTGAAATTCAGAAAATCATCTGCCCTCGAATCGCTCGGACGAACGGAGGAAGCGGTTCGATTTTGTAAAGAGTGGATACAGAAAGAACCTGAAAATATTATGGCGGCAACGGCAGGAGTTTACGCTTATATAAAAACAAAAGAATTTGATGCAGCGGAGAAGCTGGTGGATCAGTTTATTTTTGATAAAACAGATTGTTTAGATGAAAATGATATTATGTTTACGGCTGCATCTAAATTGTATGAAGCAGAAGGAAAGAAAAAAGAGAAAAAGCAGATCGACAAGGCGATTCAGAAATACGAAGAGTATCTGGAGAAATATTTTGATTTCCCGGATTTTGACGAGGAAGACGATGACTTTGATTTCTTTGATGAAGATCTGCCGTTTATGTAAAATTGCTTTATATAAAATAAGCGGTCTGGAAACAATTTGCAAACCGGGGAACAGAGGATATAGGAGATGAAACAAGTAGAAATACAGAAGCGACTGCGTTTTCGAATTACGAAAAACGGATTTTTGTTGGATGAGCAGGAAGGGGAGTTCTCGGAGAAAATTCTGCCGTGGAGGGAAAAGTTCGAAGCGGACAAATGGAAGGCGTTATATGGAATCGGAGCCAGGTTTGATGAAAATCCACTTCTTTTCTTGGAATTGCGCGGAAAGTATGCTTGAAAATGCAGATGCACCCAGTGAAAGGATCATAAATGATGACCACTGGGAGAAACTGTTTGGTGTATTGTGAGCATAATGCCATTTGCATGATTTTGCACAGTAGAAAATCCCTGTATAGATTCTGAAAACTATACAGGGATTTTTGCGTCATGCATATCACAATTTGGGAGCTTCCGGTTAATTGTGAGCCGCCTCCGCCTCTTCTTTCGTGCGGTGAACCGTTCCAGCCGGGTGGTGGGGCGGTGCATAAATCGAAGAAACTTTCAAAGGCGTTCTGCCAATATTGATCACATTATGCCATGTTCCGGCTGGAACAAAAATGGTATCATCCTTGCAGACTTCCATCTGAAACTTCAATTCATTTTTGCGCTGCCCCATTTTCACCAGCGCCATTCCCTGTTCGATCCGAATAATCTGATCCGTTTCCGGATGAATTTCCAGTCCAATATCTGAACAGACAGGAATGCTCATCAGAGTCATCTGTGCGTAACGGCTCGTCCAAATGGCAGTACGGAAATTGGTGTTGTTCATTGCTTTTTGCTCGACATTTGTTACATATGGTCTGAAATCGTGAGATATATGTGGTGTGCAATTGCGAGGTATCATAGAAATAACCTTTGACGCTTTTGATATATCATATGTATTTATTTCGATTTTGGTGACTGGGCGGGGATGGGTGAACTGGAGGGACGGGTACATATCTGCAAAAGTGGCTACCGTACCCGCCCCAGTCATTTTTTCTGCAATTGTCAGTTGTCTTAAGAAGGATAAAGAGATAAAATGATGTATATCCGATGCGCAAGACTGTGGAAGGAGCAGCGAACGAAAGAAACGGATAAGAGGTATATAAAATGGCAGGGTTAGGAACAGCTATCAATACGGCGGGCGTGATGAAGATTGAAAATGGCGCACTGGTGAGCGGGCAGGCAATGATGGTCGTCCTCTGTATCGCGCTGGGCGCTCTGGTCGGAGAAATGATCAATATCGAAGAATGGTTTGAGCGGTTTGGCGAATGGTTGAAGAGGAAAACCGGAAATGCAAAAGATAAGAATTTTGTAAATGGTTTTGACTTGTTCTCTTGGGAAAGGATGCGTGTTTTCCGCAATTCCTGTTTTCGTGTTCGAAGGTGCGATCACGTTGCTGGCAACACTACTGAAACCGATCATGACGGATCTCGCGCTGAATTATCTCTCTATGATCGGTTCTATTTTGATCTTCTGTGTGGGAATAAATTTGGTCTGGGGAAAGAAAATGAGGGTTGCAAACAGGCTTCCGTCACTTGGGTTTGCGGTCATAGCGGCTTTTTTGCCGATTTCATATTAAGTTAGAATCTGGATGAGAAAATATGCTTTACTATATAGGGAACGCAATCAATAACGGGAACAAAGAAATTAAAAGATTTCTAGATTAATGAATTAATAGAGATACGATATAATTATACTATATTGGAGGGGGGAGATAATCATGGCAAGAAAAATAGAGGTTGTGGACTATAATCCGGAATGGGATAAACAGTTCAAAGAAGAGGCGAAAAAAATAAAAGCAATCCTGGGAAAAAACTGCGTGGAAATTCATCACATCGGCAGTACTTCTGTGAAGGGATTAAAGGCAAAGCCGGTGATCGACATCATGCCTGTGGTCAAAGACATTTCCCTTGTGGACGGACAGAATGCACAGTTTGAAGCTCTTGGATACGAGTGCATGGGAGAATTCGGCATTCCGGGAAGGCGCTTCTACAGAAAAGGCGGCGATAACCGGACGCATCATATTCATATTTTTCAGAAAGATAATACTGCCCAGATCCAGCGGCATCTTGCGGTGCGGGATTATCTAAGAAGCAACAAAGAAAAAGCAGAAGAATATGCTAAATTAAAGACAAAACTTGCAGAAGAATTTACCTATGATAATGACGGATACTGTGAAGGAAAAGACGCATTTATGAAGGAACTGGAGCAGGAGGCACTCGCATGGCAGGAGAAGCAGAATCATATCGGAACCTGTATGTCTTTGGGAATGTGTTTCGGCGTGGCAATGGGAAGCGCGTTCGGGGCTGCATTTGGAAATATGTCACTCGGAATGTGCTATGGTATCGCTATAGGGATGTGCATTGGTCTCGCAGTCGGTTATGCAAAAACGAAAAAATAGAGGAAAAAATGGTTAGAAAAACGATAGAGAATTTCAGTATTTTTCAGATCTGCGATTCGGGACAATGTTTCCGTATGACTCCGATTCATGGAGAGACGGAGCCTGTTTCCGGTGAAATCCGGATGCAGGTGATTGCAGGAGACCGGTATCTCGAAATACTGCAAAATGGAAAAGAGTGCATGTTCGATTGCACCGAAGAGGAGTTTGAAGGCTTCTGGAAAGAATATTTTGATCTGGAAACGGATTATGCAAGTTATATCGCACAGATCAATCCGAATGATACTTATTTGCTAAATGCGGCTGCATTTGGTTCCGGAATGCGAATACTCAGACAGGATTTATGGGAAATGATCGTGTCCTTCTTAATTTCCCAGCAAAATAATATTCCAAGAATCCGCAAATGCATTGAAAATATTTGCCGGGAATATGGAGAAAAGAAGGAAAATGCCAAAGGGCAGACTTATTATGCATTTCCAAAACCGGAAGCACTGGCAGGACTTGACGAGGATGCGCTCAAAGCATGTAACCTGGGATATCGCAGCAAATATGTGGTGAGAAGTGCCAGAAGCATCGTTTGCGGCGAAATCGATTTAGATGCGATCCTGAACATGTCCTATAAAAAAGCGAAAGAAGAACTTCTGAAGCTTTTCGGTGTAGGGGTGAAGGTGGCGGACTGTATCTGCCTTTTTGCACTGCATCATCTGCAGGCATTTCCGGTGGATACCCATATTCATCAGGCGATGGAGGCGCACTATAAGCGGGGCTTTCCAAAACGCCGATACAAAGGAGTGGAAGGTGTGCTTCAACAATACATTTTCTATTATGAACTGGCAGGGACACCATTAGAAGCAGGTAAACGATCAAAGCAATGAAATCGTTTCCTGTAGAGACAACGTAAACAGACAGCAAAAAGGAGGAGACCGAAATGATGAATGTAGTAGGAATGTTGGATGAATTACAGACAAGGGCAGCGCATAACGAAGAGTGGAAACGCCTCCTGCTGGCGACCAGGGAAGAAGCGGAGCCACTGTCAGCATTTTGCAGAGTCTGCAGAGAACTGGGATATGAACTCTATGAAATGGATGTGATCTGTGCCGGGGAAGAATTTCATGCAGCGATGAAGAGAAGTACCAATGGCGGAGGAGAGAACTCGCCGAAGCTGGAATGGGAAGATGATTTTTATGAGCTCTTTTTTGCCGGACTGGAAGGGAAAAGACATTAAACCTGCAGATGGAACGGCATTTTCAGAAGAATATCGTTCGATGCAACTGACAGGTGACAAATTATACAGCGCAATTGGTGGTTGTCAACCGGAAAATATCCTATGATACAGACATACCCGATGAGAAAAAAAAGCAACGGGAAAGTTTCTTATCAGAAAGGAAGGTCAGAAAATGATTTTAGCAGAAAAGATTATGGAAATGAGAAAGAAAAATGGCTGGTCGCAGGAAGAACTGGCATATCAGTTGGGCGTGTCACGGCAGTCTGTTTCAAAATGGGAGTCCGGAGCATCAATTCCGGATCTGGAGCGGATTCTGAAACTGAGTGAAATCTTCGGAGTCAGCACGGATTATTTATTAAAAGAAGAAATCGAGCTGGCACCTGAAATTGTAAGTGTACAGGCAGAACCGGTAGAAGAGGGAGCAGTGCTTCGGAGAGTCAGCATGGAAGAGGCTGCCGAATTTATGGAGGCACGGATCGGATCCGCCAAACAGATGGCATTGGCAGTGATGACCTGTGTTTTGTCGCCTGTTCCGCTTCTTGCACTGGGAGTACTGGCAGAAGAGACAAAAATCAGTATTTCAGAAAACCTGGCCGGAGGGGCAGGACTGATCATACTTTTACTCATGGTAGCGGCGTCCACTGCATTTTTCGTATTACACGGAATGAAGATGGAGAGATTCGAATACCTGGAAAAAGAACAGTTCTCGCTGGAATACGGTGTAGAAGGAATTGTGCGCAAACGCATGGCGGAATATGAAGGAACCTACCGAATCTGTACGATCGTCGGAATCGTTCTGTGCATTCTCAGTGCCGTCCCACTTTTTGCCGCACCGATCGTAACCGATCGGGATCTGGTATATATGTGGTGCGTGGTTGTGCTCCTTTGCATCGTATCTGTAGCAGTATTCTTATTTGTAGTCTCAGGACAGACGAGAGGTTGCTATCAGATGCTCCTTCAGGAAGGTGATTACACCTACGAAAAGAAAATGGAGCAAAAGAAAACAGCAAGAATCAGCAGCATTTACTGGTGTGTTATAACAGCAATTTATCTGGGAATCAGTTTTTATACGAATGCATGGCACAGAACCTGGATCGTTTGGCCGTGTGCCGGAGTCCTTTATGCGGCTGTGATCGGAATCGCACTGATTGTGAAAGGTGATGAGAGAAAGAAATGTTGAGGTTGCGAAATTCCGCGACCTCATTTATAATAAAATCACTACAACAATAATAGGGAGGAAAACTTGTGAAGAACGAATTAGTAATTGTCCTCGATTTCGGCGGACAGTATAATCAGTTAATTGCAAGACGTGTCAGAGAGTGTAATGTATATTGTGAAGTTCATCCATATACTCTGAGCCTGGATAAGATCAAGGAGATGAATCCGAAAGGAATCATTTTCACAGGCGGACCGAACAGCGTTTATGATGAAGCCTCACCACGTTATGAGAAAGCAATCCTGGAACTCGGCATCCCGGTGCTGGGTATCTGTTACGGCTCACAGCTTATGGCATATCTGATGGGCGGAAGCGTAGAAACTGCTCCGGTGAGCGAATATGGCAAAACAGAAGTAAAGGTAGATCCTACATCCGTTTTATTCAACGGAGTTTCTGAATCTACCATTTGTTGGATGAGTCACACCGACTACATTGCAAATGCACCGGAAGGATTCAGAATTACCGCAACAACGCCGGTATGTCCGGTGGCTGCAATGGAATGTGCAGAAAAGAAATTGTATGCAGTTCAGTTCCATCCGGAGGTTATGCATACCCAGGAAGGAACGAAGATGCTCTCCAACTTCGTTTATAAAGTATGTGAATGCAAAGGAGACTGGCAAATGGGATCCTTCGTGGAGAAGACCATTCAGGATGTCCGCGCAAAAGTCGGAGACGGAAAAGTGCTCTGCGCACTGTCCGGCGGAGTTGACTCTTCCGTGGCAGCCGTTCTTCTGTCAAAAGCAGTCGGAAAGCAGCTCACCTGCGTATTCGTAGACCATGGCCTTCTGCGTAAAAATGAAGGCGACGAAGTAGAAGCCGTATTCGGACCGGAGGGCCCATACGACCTGAACTTCATCCGCGTAAACGCACAGGATCGTTTCTATGCAAAGCTTGCCGGCGTAACCGAACCGGAAGCAAAGAGAAAGATTATCGGTGAAGAATTTATCCGCGTATTTGAAGAAGAAGCAAAGAAGATCGGTGCGGTAGACTTCCTCGTTCAGGGAACCATTTACCCGGATGTCATCGAATCCGGACTTGGAAAATCCGCAGTGATCAAGAGCCACCACAATGTAGGCGGACTTCCGGACTGCGTGGATTTCAAAGAGATCGTGGAACCGCTCAGACTTCTCTTCAAAGATGAAGTGCGCAAAGCCGGAAGAGAACTTGGAATTCCGGAATACCTTGTAAGCAGACAGCCATTCCCGGGACCGGGACTTGGAATCCGTATCATCGGGGAAGTAACGGCTGAGAAGGTGAAGATCGTTCAGGATGCAGATGCAATTTACCGGGAAGAGATTGCGAAAGCTGGCATCGATACCGGACTTGGACAGTATTTTGCAGCACTTACCAATATGAGATCCGTCGGAGTAATGGGAGATTTCAGAACGTATGACTATGCAGTGGCGCTTCGAGCTGTAAATACGAGTGACTTTATGACCGCTGAGGCGGCGGAAATTCCGTATGAAGTGCTGAATAAGTGCATGAACAGGATTATTAATGAGGTGAAAGGGGTTAATCGAGTCATGTATGATTTGACCTCGAAACCGCCGGGGACGATTGAGTTTGAGTAGTACCACAAAAGCCTGAAATCCAGTAAAATCAAGGGTTTCGGGCTTTCTTTATGCCTTCGTGATACACTTTTGATACACTTTTTAGTGCCAAAAGATATCAAGAAACAAATCTTTGAATAATTTCATTTGTCCAAATTGGACATCACTTTTCTAAAAACATATCCATTTTTCCAAAAAACACATTTTTTTCAGTTGAGTTTAGTAATAAGGAATTTTTCAACCCAAATGTATTTTGAAATAACAAATACAGCACCAAGGAGGTTGATTATGTACAAAACAGATAGTTTTATCTCAGCTGATGAGATTAAAGAGATAGTTGGCATTTCCAAATCCAAAGCCTATAGCTTGATTCAAGAACTTAATTCGGAACTAAAAGAAAAGGGTTATTTAACAGTTACCGGTCGAGTTAGTAGAAAGTACTTTGAAGAAAGATTTTATGGCTTAGTAGAAAAAGAATAGGAGGAAATGCGATGGCTGTTTACAAAGATAAAAATCGTGGCACATGGTACGCGTCCGTTTTATATGTGGATTGGACGGGGAAAAGATGCAGAAAGTTGAAACGCGGTTTTGCAACAAAGAAAGAAGCACAGGAATGGGAAATTCATTTCAAACTTCAAAAGGCAAGTAGTTTGGATATGACTTTCGGTGATTTTTACAAAATATATGAGCAGGATATAAAGCCTAAGGTCAGATATAATACCTGGTGCTCTAAGCAACACATAATTGAAACAAAGCTATT
>JALFNN010000080.1 GCA_022774325.1 bacterium
CGGTACCTACATTGTACCATGAAATATTAGATTAGGAATTCTCATTTTGACTTGTACTATTTATATTCTAGCACCAAAACCACTTGAATCCAGTAATGATCTGCGTTATAATAATCATACAAAAAGAAAGCACCCACTCCAAAGTGGATGCCTACCGATATGGATTTATTTACCTCTCAACGAGAGGCGCCCATTCCCTTGGCCGACGGGGTGGGCATTATTTTTTTCGCTTATTTCTCTTGTCGAGAAAGGTAAGCAACGCAATGATCAAACCGCCCGAAGATATCAGCAGAGCCAATATCCCGAGGAAAACCATAATGATTTCATAATCCGTCATGTACGCCACCTCCCTTCCTATGTATTCCGGCGGACCGGTTTCATTGGCTCGGGAGGCTACCACCCTGTCATGGGGACTTTCTGTAAAAGCATTCTATCATATCATTTTACGGATTTCAATAATATCCACTTTCAGGGTATGAAAAGTACAAATATTTTTTCTTAACATCACATTAACATCACAGGCAAAAAATAAGAGCCAATTTCCCTTGAAAATAAAAGAAAGTTGGCTCAAATGTCTGCTATTCAAACTCCAGTTTGACGGTAAGCAATATAAAGCAAAATCAACGATTTTAAGCCATTTTCAGGCAATATTGGATAGTTTGAAATAGTATGAAAAGATATCAAAAATGCAATAGAAATGCAATGAGGTGCACCTGATTCACTATCAAGGAATCGTCTCCGGAGGTACTTCAATACCTTTTTAGAATGTGAGGTTATTTTATGGACTATCAATTAGAATTAAAACAAATCGTGGATTTCCCACGTTGCAGAATCTACAGAGATTTTATACAATCACTTATCGCTGACAAGAGCATCCGGACAAACGGAGGCTCTTGTCTTTTTTACTATATCGTGCTTTGCTCTTATGCCAATTACCGCTCGTCTTATCGGCGAATGGAACACATCACCTACATGGTAGGTCCCGGCGAATGGATCTGTACCCTTTCAGATCTTCAAACATGGTTTCGCTGCCGGTTCCAGCATCAGGCAATCTCTATTTTAGATTTTCTGGTGAAGCAAAATTGCATTACATACTCTCTTCTTGGAAATAAGAAAATCGTAAAATTTAAGATCACTGACTGGGCAAAGGACAATACCATTCTGGAATACAACTGTCCCTGCAAAAAGGATGATGGATTTTTCTTTTTCCCTATTGCAAAAGTCCATGAACTTATCAGCCTGGGGAAATGCTCAGAGATGGATATGTTACTGGATATGTGGATTCATGCTATATACAATGATCCGACCGTACAAGGCTCATTCTCTGCGCCTGTTGTTTATTACCGAAATAACACAGGCAATCCCCTGACCAGCTTCCAGTCTCTTGGAGAACGTTGGGGACATTCAAAAACCACTATATCACGTATCTTAAAAAAATTTGAAGGGTTAAACTTCATCACTCTTGTTAGTTTCAAAGGCAAACATGGTAGCATGATCTATCTTAACTACTACCTGTCTGTAATGTTTGACATCAGTGATGTAATGATAGACAAGGAGGAAATCGCTATGAACATGCAACTGCCAATCCACGTACCTGAAATCGAAGAAGAAGTCTGCGTTTCAGAAACAGTTATAGAAGAACAAATCACCGTTCCAGAAAATGAGTCCTGCGTTCCGGTTTCTCACATGAAATTTATCATCAAAAAAGTCGCAGAACTACTGCAAACACAGGGGATTCCGTGTTGCGAATGCTCCAAAACCAGGTATATATTATCTCCTTTATCAGCCTGCATAGATACAGTAAATCAATATACACTAAGTATTATCTGTCCTTACGGAAAGGCTGCATATCGGTTTGAACTGACTGTCACGCCAGAAGAAAAACCTGCCGTTAGCCTGCCTGCTGAAACATATATGGCTACTGCGAAAGGGGGTGAATAGAATGGCTAGAAACAAAAAACAAAGCTATGCGACTCCTGAAGAAGATCCCCGCTTCCACGACACTTACAAGTTTCTGCGAAGATACCGAGATGCAACATACAGCTTGAAGGTAGTGGTTCGGCAGTTAGAAGCGCAATTCCGTATGGAATATGGAACCAGTGTGGATGATTTTTTAGATTCCGTTTATGCTGCAGGGATAGAATTATCCGGAACTGACATAGCAGAAAGGGCAAAAAGCATTGAGCGGAGTAACAAGATGTTAAAGCTATTAGATTCTTCCGTTGATCTTCTCCGTAACAATCATAAACACGGAGAACAGTATTACTGGATTCTCTATTATGCATTCCTGTCTCCACAGGAACTGAAAAACACGGATGAGATCCTTGAAAAGCTTGAACCGCATATCAGCAATATCTCTTACCGTACCTATTACCGGAAACGTCACGCAGCAATAGAAGCGCTGAGTACCATTCTCTGGGGTTTTACTGCGAAAGAAACCATTGAAATTTTGAATCAATTTTTTCCAGAATAGCTATCGTCACGAAAATGGCATAGTATTGGCCTGCTAATGCGATTGAAGGGAAAAAATACCCATGCTAAAATGAGTATTGCTTATAGTTTTCTTATTTACCAGCACCCTGACCGGTGCTTTTTTTGTACCCGAAAACCGTACTGACAGCAGGCCACTATCTGTACGTACCTCATACGCACAGAATCCTATACGCAAGCTATACGTATAAATATACGTACAATTCCAAATACGAAGGGAGACCATCTATGAAAACACGAGAACAGATATATAAAGGCGAAGGGGCAGCCCTTCTTCGGATTCTCACTACATATCACGCTTTGCATTATGAACAGGTGCTGCAGCTTTTTGATAAAAACAGAAATTCTATCAAATCTCTCATCACCAGTTTGACCAAACAGGGGCGGATTTACCATGATAAAGAACAGCATTTGCTATGCGACACTGAAGAGTCTGCTAATTCACCAGATATGGGAACTATTGCTGCCTTCTGGGTTCTGCTGGATTTTAAAAAGGCACTCATCTACCATACCAGCGGTGATTTTCCCGTTAAATTACATTTCTTTTCCCATGACGAAACCTATGAAATCATTTATGTTGCTAATGGGCAGGAAGCGTTGATGAACCATGTATTTGAAAGTATTCCTCCAAGGGAAGCATTACGAATCATCATCATTGAATCGGAAAAACAAGCGGGAAAACTTACGATTGATGGTGTGGTTGCCTACTGCATGGTCACCCCTGACGGCTCTGTCAGCTACTACCAAAAGAAAGAGGTTTCATGAACACAAATACAAGAATCATATTTCAGAGATTACAGGGTGTAGAAAGTGAAATAGAAAAACTCAGAAACATCCTTTTTGCGCTGAAAACTACAGACATTGAAAAATATGGTGCAAATTATGAAGCACTAAGCACCGATGCTGCCTTACGGTCAGAACGTATCACCTGCCAGCTCAGGAATCTGGTCTATATCACAGATTTCTCTGGCAAAAACAGTTATCTAAAACTTGCTGCAGATGCACAGGGAATCACCATTTCACAGGAACATGAGATTTTGTCTATTACCCTTCCCGGACTTCTTCCCAAAAGAAAAGTCCGCACTAATATGGCATTTCTTCATGAGCCCTTGAATTATGCTCTACAGGAATATGTAAAAAGCCATGACTTAGCTCTGTATAAAGACTGTGTGGTCTGCTTCAGCCAGATTTATGATCGTACTCTTTCCAGCCAAAGGGTACGTGACTATGACAATCTGGAATTCAAGCAGATTCTGGATACGATAGCAACTTACGTTTTATTGGACGATACCGGATTGTACTGTGATTCCTATCATACAACAGAATTTGGTAATGCAGATTCAACAGTTGTCTACATCATGGAGAAGTCTGCCTTTCCGGATTGGGTGAAAGCACATAAAGAGCTCTTGGAAACCATATCGGAAATTTCCTGATTTTCTTACCCTTATTTCCGACATAGGTAAAAAGAGAATGGAAGCATCATATTTCCATGCTTTTTCTACCAACTGACAAAAGCCATTTTACCCAAGTACAGGCTAACATCGGTAAAAAATGAATTGAGGTGATACTTATTTGCTAAGACCAGACACCCAGAAATTCAGGCTGCTGGAACTTATCGGAATCTGTGGGGAATTTCCTGCGGATCAACTGAATCGTCTTTTTACAAGTCCTTCTTATGCTGAAAAAATCATCACTGAACTGAAGGCCGAAAAGCTCATCCGTACTCACTATAAGGATAAACTCAGAGGATATCGACTGACCAAACGTTCCAAGGAACTGCTCCTCGCCTACTATCCTGACCGCTTCCAATGCTATCTATGTGGAAATACTGAGACTAATGTTATCCGAAGCGAACCGTCACGCCGCATCCGTCTTCATCAGAAGGCACAAACATACCTGACGTTACTCCATGCTGGAATCCCATTTTATCCGGATGGAAAACCACATATTTTTTCTGAAGAACGCGAAGCTGCTTCCATCCATATACGAAGCCTTCCTTTATTTTATTCTTCCAGAGAGATTAAAGAACTTGGAGCGGCAACAACAAAAATCAAAAATTCACGAAGTATGGGAATCCTGATGGCACCCCATTGCATCTACGTCATCTACAATACCGGAAGTGGAGTCCTCAAGTGGGAGTATAAAACTGAAGTGCGCCTCAATGCTTTCCTACAACATTATCTGCAGGGATATCCTTACTCCGGACATCCGAAAATTCGTGCAATTATGCTTGGTGACAATATGGAAACTGCTTTCAAACTGCTGACCAGCACTGGTGGCTACAAGCGAAGCCTCTTTATACTGGACACCTCGTTTGAACATTTCCATTATCTCCCCAACAATCTTCAGGGGGAAACATTGATGCAGCTATTAGCAAACCCGGCAATGACAAAACAGCTTAACGAATTATTACTATCGGATATGAACTCTCGCCAGGAAGAAATACCACTGGAGCATGATGCAGTAACCAAAGATGGAAACCCTGCACTTCTTGCTTATGATTTTGACATGCAGCGAATCAATCGATTCAATACCGGACTGAATGTTTACGGCCTACACGGAAACCTGATCTGTTTTGATTTCCAGATCCCAGTTCTCAAAGAATACCTCACAGCAGACATTCAATTCTCCAGTATTGACCTCAACAAATTCAGAAGGGGGTTTTTACATGAACCGTAAATGGTGGAAGCTTATCTATCTGCTTCCAATCTGCCTCTGCACGCTCTATGCTGGAGGCTATGTAGCACAATTTATTTATAACTACCAAACCTGGAGTGCTGCCGGAAACTTTGCTGGCAATGGTACTTACCCACAGACAGCCTCCCTACATCCAAAAGCCTGCCTTATGGCATTGACACGATTTCCATATAACCTGTATGGGATTTTTTCATGCCTTCTTGCCTTTGGTCTACTAACTTTCTTAGTGATGCGGATGGGATATGACAGAAATGGCGAAATTTTTGATAAAGAGCGAAATCTAAACTACTCTACCAAGGGTACCTATGGAACTTCCGGATTCATGACTCCGGATGAGATGCACAAAGTCCTGGAACTAACTGATCATGTGAAGAAAAATAAGGGAACAATTCTTGGCAAGCTAAATGGAAAAGCGGTTTGCCTTCCTTATGAAACACGCATGAATCGAAATGTTGCAGTTTACGGTGCTAGTGGTTCCATGAAATCCAGAGCTTATGCAAGGAATATGATTTTTCAATGCGTTACTCGTGGAGAAAGCCTGATTATAACCGATCCAAAATCAGAATTATATGAAAGTATGGCAGGATATCTGGAGAACGAAGGATATACTGTGCGGTGTTTCAATCTGGTCAACCCAGAAAACTCAGATGCCTGGAACTGTCTGCTGGAAATAGACGGTCAGGAAACTATGGCCCAGGTATTTTCGGATGTCATCATTCAAAATACCGGTTCTGCCAAAGGGGATCATTTCTGGGACAATGCAGAATTAAATCTTTTAAAAGCACTGGTTCTTTACGTGGAACAGGGATTCCCCCCAGAGTCCAAGAATATCGGTCAGGTTTATAAATTGTTGACGCTGAGTTCCGAAAAGGAACTAAATAGTCTTTTTGACCTGTTACCCGTATCCCATCCGGCAAAAGTCCCTTACTGCATCTATAAGCAGGCAAGTGATACGGTAAGATCCGGCGTGATCATCGGTCTGGGTGCCAGGCTGCAGGTTTTTCAGAATAAACTAATCCGGCAGATCACATCTTATGATGAGATTGACCTGACACTTCCAGGAAAAGAAAAATGTGCATACTTCTGCATCACTTCTGATCAGGACAGTGCCTTTGACTTCCTGTCATCCCTGTTCATGACTTTCGTGTTCATCAAACTGGTACGATTTGCAGATAAACATGGCACAAATGGGCGTTTGCCGGTCCCAGTTCATATCCTGGCAGACGAGCTTGCCAATACAGGTGCCATTCTGGAACTAAACAAAAAGATCAGCGTCTGCCGTTCAAGGGGACTAAGCATTTCCTGTATCTTTCAGAACCTGCCCCAGATGCAGAACCGTTATCCATATAACCAATGGCAGGAAATCATCGGGAACTGTGATACCCAATTATTCTTAGGATGTACAGATGAAGTCACTGCAGAATTCATCAGTGCCAGATCCGGAGATGTAACGGTAGGGGTTAGTTCTGAAGCCAAACAGCTCAATACTTGGCGGGTATCCGACTATTCTCCAGAATACAGAAAAACCCAATCCATTGGAAAACGCAAACTTTTAACTCCGGATGAAATTCTCCGTCTTCCACTGGATACCGCTCTGGTCATTCTACGCGGGCAAAAAGTTTTGAAAGTAGAAAAATATGATTATACCCTGCAT
>JALFNN010000006.1 GCA_022774325.1 bacterium
TAAGATTGATATGTAATATGAATAAAAAATCCCGGTATGTGAATCAGACATTTTTGAGCATCCAGCTCATTGTCCTTTCACATACCGGGATCTTTTTCTGTATTCGATTATATTTGCGGCAGCCGGACTATTTTTGTAAAGGAGGGGATGCTAATGTTGACTCTCGAAGATCTGATTGCTGTTATCAGCTTATGCTTAACAGCCTTTGGACTTGGTTACGCAATAGGATGCAATCACGCAAAAAAATAACCGCCCCAGCCTCGCAAACTGAACGGTTATTTTCTTAACTAATCATTATGTGGGCTAACCGTCTATCGGCAGCACCTTTTCTATAATTATATTAGCACCTGCTAGCTCAAATGTCAAAATCTTTTCCTCGTTCTGTTTACAACCTGTTATGTTTTTTGTAATTAATTCACTCAATTCCACATATTTATCGAAACATTCGAAATCGGTTTGTCCTAGTATACTGGATCAATCTATTTTCACTTTAATATTTCACGTATCGAACCTGATAAAACAGCCACCTTAAAATGCCTGCCACACAATTCGAACTCTACCTCACCATTTACTTGCTTAAGTGCATACAAACTGCATATTTTCTTTTCATCGCCAAGTGTAACCTCCATTCTTGAAGAACTCATTGTCACAATCGGCATTGTCCTCACGAGCTGGTCCGGTTTTATTTTTTCGCAACATTCAGTATTGTTTTTAAGCAACGACCGTTTATTCTCCAACACACGAAACGTAATCATATCATCCAGCTTAACATCTTCAATATTACACGGCGTATTATCCCGCAGATATGTTTCAATATGATAGAAATACAAACATTTATGCATATAGGTTAGCAATGCTGCAGTTCTTCGTTTATACCCATATCGTTCCAGTAATGTTCTAAATTTCATACGAATATAATCCTGATTGCCAATAAACAGCATTTTCAATCGCATTTCTATAAACATCTTGCTAATATAATCAAAGTCTTCCGCATCATATTCTAATTCATCGGCTCCAATTGCAGCTAAATCACGATTCACAGCATTCGCTTCCGCATCTATATCCACGCAGTGAAACAAATAGTTTGTCTCATCCATTACATCTCTAATAAACTTCTTCTTATTTCTCTGATGCTCTGCAAATAAAAAACATTTTTCTGTTTCCCAAATCTGCACCAATAAATTATTCGCTATTTGATCCGACAAGTCCAAATCATATATAATTTCTGCCAAATAACCTGGCGAATACAGAAAGGATCTCATTTATTTATCTCCCTTTGTTCCATTACATTTTCTACATAAAATCTGCAAGTTTTCTGATTTTGTTTTTCCACCTTGATTCATTGGTACAATATGATCAACCTGAAACGGAATACGATTGGATGCAGTCATATGGCAGATAGCACATTCATACAATCCCTTTTTGTTCTTGGATTTTTCAAAGGCTTCGTCCCGTAATTCTTTTTCATAATCAGGACGTACTTTTCTAATCTCACTAAGAGACATATCTTCTAATTGTCGAACTCCATATGTTACATTTTCCTCATCTTCATCATAATTGCCTGCAATCTTCATAATTTCAATATCTAATTGCTTCAAGAAATATGTTTTACGACCAAAGAACATCTTAAGCATATTTTCATCTGAATTGTTCCACAGTTCATTTGTGTATTCTGCTTTCTTTCTTGCTCCCATATCCTCATCCCAAATATGTTGTGCAATCTTAGAAACATCAAGTTTACTAGCATCTACCTCATCAAATGTATAGAATGCTGGAACTGCATCATACTGAGCATAATACTTTAGTATATTAATAACATCTCTCTTTTCATATGGCGGAATCATTTCACCACAGAAAAATGTATCATGGCAGTGTTCCTCCATCTGCTCTAATATCTCCACACTAGGATACTCTTCATCCACTCCATACTCAGCAAATAAAGTTGATAACGATAACATCAACTGTTTATATGCTTCCTTTGTACTGTCATACACCATTACCTGATACGACAAATCCATGCCATTGTCTTGTAAATATGAAAAAGCATACATTCCAATCGGAATTCTACTAATGAACGGTGCTTTTTCCAAAGCTGTTGTATCCACATTTTCGTCCAATAAAGATGCAAATTCTTCTATCTTTGAAATGGCAATCAAATTGATGTCTCGTCTTTCGTAATCTCTTGTATCATCAGAGAATTTTCCGTCACCACCAAAGATGCTCTCCGGATTACACCAGGAAATGTGCTCATTCCACTGATCTACAAAGGAAACAATATATGCCTCTGATGTCCCCCCTGCAGCTGTCCCCCTTAATGCACGACCAACCATCTGCGTCATCAAAATTTTTGACACTGTTGGTCTTGCCAGAAATACTGTTTTCGTCTGTGGCAAGTCTACACCTTCTGTTAAAATATTTACATTAATTAGCACTTGCAACTTACCATCTCGATAATCCTGTAATTTTCTTTCATTATCTTCTCTAGATACAGTCACTCCTGTAACAGCATCTTTCACACTTGAAATTACATAGTCCGCGGCAACACCTGCATTATTAAACAATTTGCTCAATACAATCGCATGTGCAATACTTACTGCAAACACAATTGTCTGACCATACTCATTTGCTTTCTTCAAATAGGTATCAACTATCAATTTGTTACGAACTGCACTCTGTGCCATTCGGTCTGCCAATTCATCAGGAATAACATCCAAATACTGAATTCTTTCAAGTGCATCTAATCCAATCTCTTCACCATAATCTTCATCCGTAAAATTACTTTCAAATATTGGTTTAGATAGAATTCTGTTATTAATCAAATCCTTTAACCCGATTTGATATGTAATACCCAAATCATTCTTTACTACTTGGTCTTTATCATTTACACCATCCTTATAAATCTGAGCCAAAAGACCAGCTTCACTCTCAGATGTTCTAAACGGGGTTGCTGTGAGCCCGATCAATTTTACATTTTCGACTTTTTGCTTCACATAATCAAGGATTCTTCTATAAGTCTTCGCAGTGGAATGATGTGCTTCATCCACAATTACAAATAATTCTTTTTCACCCTTAAGCCAGCAATCAAGTCTATCAAGATTTCTACCAATACTGTCTTTGCTCAATATCAAAATATTATCCTTTGCTGTGATATCAATACTTCTATCATGACTTGAAGAACCTGACACAATACGATATGTAAATTCTGATATATGCGGCATCACTTCTGCATATGCGAATTTTTGAAATGACTCTGCTGCCTGATCTAATAACATTTGCCTATGTGCAATCCACAAAATCTTCTTTTTCTGATCAATCGCATTTTTTAACAGCCATGTGGAAGCAGTATATGTTTTTCCGCCACCAGTAGGTAATACAACCAATGTACTAAATGACTTTTCCTCATTTATAATGCTAAGTTTTCTCATAGCATCTTTTTGATGATGGTATGGAGTTCTCGTATTCGTTCCTTTTTTTGCTCTAACTCTTCCATTTGATTTTACTTCAATGTAATCTTTCATTATCTTTTTCTCCAAAAATCTACAAATTTATCTTAGTTGTGACTTCCCTTATTTCCAGAACATAATTAATCTGTATTTCTATGTTAACATCTATTATACACCATCTCTGATTCTATTTCATCTTACTTAACATTTTCCTTCATACATTTTCCACTAATATTCAATCGCTATAATCCGTTCTGATGTACACAAATTGCCGACTCCTTTTCCATACTGTACTATCATTACCGGCTCGTGTCCTTCTATTTCTTTCCTCTGAAGATACACCCTCATATTCACACTGGTCATACCCCTTATATCACTAGAAAATTTAATTGTTTGAAATGAATTTTCTTTATACATCTGAATCAGTAAATCTGCAAATTCCTCCTTATCTTCAATCCTACTTCGATTTGCAACTACTGTGAGGTACTGATCTTGATTTATGCTTATACTACTAACCACATCTGGCTTCATTGCTAAATCTGCCTTTGGTTTTGATTCCCCAAAATGTTTCGTCATAATAATCAATACCACGATTACACACAATATCCATATCCGTCTCTTGAACATGCCCCTATTCCCCTTTTTTGCAATATATACATTGCAATTATAGAAAATTTTTAAAGTAAAATCAATATAAGCACAAGCACAATGATGCAAATGAAAGGTATGAATTATTTATGGAGCAAAAGCTACGACAAATCAATGATGTTTCCATTGGAAATAATTTACGAAATTTAAGAACTACAGCTAATCTCACACAAGAACAGGTAGTTGCACAATTACAGTTACGCAATCTTCCAACCACTCGTAGCATTTACTCTCAGATAGAAGCTGGTACTTACAATATAAAAATCAGCGAACTCATTGCCCTGGCTGAAATATTTCATACCGATTTCAATACAATATTTGATGGTTTATCCTACAACAAATAACCCTGGATCAACAGTTTTTATTCTGCCATCCAGGGTTTCGCTTATCAGTCATATTCTCCAAATATATACGAGTTATAGTTCCATTCCATTTCTCTGCTTCCTCTTTGTTTGTTGCTCCACGATATGTTTTTTCTCCTCCAATCGTTCATGAATACTCCTTTTCTGTCCAGTGCTTTTCTGCATTCCCTGTTTCTCCACATTCTGCACATTCGCCGGAATCCTCAGATACATCTTCTCCGATTCTGGTTCCGGTGCATCCCATGCTTTTTGAGCCAGCTGAACTTTCTTTAATTCCGATTTTGCAAACTTCATAGCCTTTGTAACTTCCAGTGCATTTTGATATCCATACTGAGCCGGAAGCAAATCCAGTGTAACCTTTGCCTTTTCCAGCTGTACTTTCTTAGTCTCAATCTTTCCTTCCAGTTCCTTCTGCTCTTTTCGGTGAAACCATTTCTTTTTCATTTCCTTCAGATCTTTTTCCAGCTTCACGATTGCTTTCTCAATAGCATAAATCTTCTGTTCCTGCTTTTTCATCTTATTAAGGATCTGTTGCAATCGCATAACCTCAGCTTCCTGTTTTTCCGAGGAAGGACGCTCTCCTTTCGGTTTTGCCGGGAGTGGTTCTGGCGTAATGTCAATTCTCACATCATGATCAAGCAATGGATTGCCGTCCGAATCTCTATCACAGTATTTCGTCTCCCGCAGAAATTCTACAAATCCTCTCAGGTATCCGACTGCTTTCTGAAGAATCCTAGTAAATAATTTTGGATCCTGCCCATGTTCCCGGAGCGACTCTGCCACCGGTTCATCAATCTGTGATTGCTTTGCCATCATCACTTCTACTTCTGCTGCACCTGTAAGTAATGCCCGATCTACATTCCGGTTCCATTCCTGCCGGAGATAATTATCCGCTTTGATTTCTGCTTCTTTCGGATTGTTCTTCCCTATCTTTTTGGTAGCAAGATAAGGACCGCCTTTTTGAAATACCTGCAGCTTCTCATTTTCATCTTTTACAATCCCGTTAATCGCATCCGTCATTACCTGTTTCATATTCTCCAGAAAAGCATTGGTCTTAAATTCTTCTTTCTTTGGCTGGAAGAAATTCGTCTCATAGACTTCCCCTTTTTTGATGATTTTACATCCGGGTCGGACATTCCCATTCTCGTCAAGAATCTCCTTTTTCGTCCGTACATGCTTCCCAGATTCATTATAAAACATATTTCTGCTTGCAATTTTCCGTTCCACTTCCTGCCGGATTTCCCGCTCGGAAAAGATCAGATGAATATGCAGATTAGTTTTGCTCTTATTGTGATGTAATGCCGCACAGCATCCCACATCATACTTTTCCAGAAATTTCGATGTCATATATTTCAGCAGAATCTCATGGTCATAATCGATCAGACTTGGCGGTAACATAATAATCAGCTCTCTGGCTTCAATGCAGGTTCCCTCTGTTCCGCTTTTTGCAAAATCTCGCTGATTCTGTTCCGCAAGCAGATCCCAGTAGCTGTCCTCCACATTGGAAAAGACAGCATACAGATTTTCCTGCCGCTTGGGGCTGCTGATATAATCCACTCTACCTTTTACATCGTGCAGCTTGCTTTCCATCACAAAACTATGATTTCGCCTGTTCACACTTCCTCCTTTCCGGCGGATACGCTACTATCAGAAATCACCACATCTATTCGCTTTTATAGAATACTTTAGCAAGGCAAAACCCGCCCCTGCGAGGCCCTCCGGGAGGACGAAAGACACAGAGCATAAGCTTTAGCTTGTGCGATGGGTGTATTTCGCTCTCAATCGCCGAGGGCTCTTTTTGTCATACCCAGATGATTCTATCTCTTCTAATGACTGGTTATTTCTAATTGGCGTATCCGCCATTTTCATTGATGCCCGTATCCGGGCTGTCTATCGTTTCTGCTTTATTTTCAAAGTTTTTTTGCTCCTGTTCACACTTTCCTGTTCACATTTCACCCGGATATTTGTGAACAGAAACCTGTGAACAGGGCTCAAAACATTTTAAAAGTAATCCTTAATCAAAGGGAAGTTCCATGTTTTCATCCACTTTCATGAATCCTTCCTCATCTTTTTTCGGCTGAATCCGTTTCCACGATCTCTGTGTACCGATAGCACCACCGAATCTGTGATTGCCATGTTTTGTCCAGCCGATGATCTCATTGTCCATCAGATCCCCGATTTCTTTTGACTGCCACTTGGGAACGATGCCTTCCTGATGAAATACCTGCTGATAGATAATCGTAGAACAGATATAATCCTCTTCATACGAATCAAGAAATGCTTGGATCATTCCTGTCTGAGTGTCCTCCGGCATGAATTCTCTTTGAAGCAACTTAACGTGATCTTCCATCTCCGGTGAAAAGGTCAGCGGATAATTTCCACTTCGGTAGATCTCCATTGCTTCTGCCCATGCCTGGATAATATAGGCTCTGGATTCCGTTTCATTTTCATAAATGGTAGTTTCCGCTTTTTCTGGAAATACCCTGACTGGAGCAAACCTCCTGTTTCCAGTACGGTCAAATGGAAGGAAATTCAGGTCATTGGAAGTACCACAAAATACACACTGGCGATACCGGTCCTCTGCCCGTCTTTCATAGGGAATCCGGTAAATATCCTTCTGCCGGCTCAGGAAGGATTTCGTCTCTTCAATGCTCTTGGCATTTGCCACCGCATTCATTTCTGACATTTCCACAATCCAGTGTCCTTGCAGATACTCATAAACTTTCTTATCATCGATCCGTTTCATATCGTCCGTAAACCACTCATCTTTGATTGCCAGATATCGGAAAAACGTAGATTTTCCGGTTCCCTGCCCGCCGACCAGGCAGAGCATAATGTCGTATTTTGCTCCCGGCTCATACAGCCTTCGGATGGCTCCCATCATGTGCATCTTCATCACTTCCCCGGTATATCCAATATCCTCTGCCCCGAAAAAATGTGTCAGCATATGCTGAATTCTTGGAGTCCCATCCCATTTCAGGCTCTCCAGATATTCCAGGATCGGATGGAAGCTGTTTTCATTTGCCACAATATCGATTGCCTTTGTGATTACACGGTCACTGGTCAATCCATAGTTCTTTTCCAGATATAAAGCCAGATTGTTCATGTCCGTATCGGTCATATGGACGCCACGTCTTTTCCATGGCATTTTCTTCATGATGTCAATCTGACACGTCATTTCATTTCTGCAGATGGCTCCTTTCAGACAGGGATCATGCTCCAACACATATTTGCAGTTCTGTATGGACTGACGAATTTTCCCTTTTTCCGTGGTATCCATCCGTTCCCGGATATCCTCCACGGTCAGAAGTTCCGTTTCCACAATCTCCTCTAAGTTCTGCAAGGATACCTCGCTCATATTCTGCAATTCTCTGTTCATACCGCTTCACCTCCTCCCTTCCGTTCTGTAAAAATCCAGAATCTCTTCATCCGTTCCAAACATCAGCATGTCCACCAGATAACTGATCTTGCTCTTATTCTGTAAGGCTTCAGCAAATAAAGGATGCCATTCCTCTTCCGTGGATTCCGGCTTGTAAAACTCCTTCCAGAATTCTATCCATCGCAGATACCGCAACAGTACATTCACAGCATCCTTTGCCCATTGATCAATTTTCTTTTGAACAAATTGAATCCGTTCCTCTTTTGTTGGAATCTTCTCTTTTTCCCTGACACCTGAATTTTGTTTTCTTCTTATCTCTGTTTTCTCGATTGAAATTCCCAGAGAAAAATCTTCATTGATCTTCTTCACTGCTTCGAGCTGGGATAATCCAAACAGCACCGCCACATAATTGACTGCATCTCCTTTGGCTCCACAGGCGAAGCAATAATAATTCTGGTCAATCTTCATACTGGGATGCTTGTCATTATGAAACGGACAGCACGCCATCCCGTTCTGCCTAGCTTTTAACCCATATCTCTCTGCCACCTGCCTTGCAGTGACTTGTTTTTTCACTTCCCGAAAAATGTTCATGTTCCGTCCTCCTGTATCCTTTGTTATTAATTTCAGTAATTTTCCCTCTTTCCGTTACAGGAGGACTTTGCTATACTACACATAAAGCTATATGCGTATAGGCAGACTTCTCCCGTAAGGATTGAGTTTTGTCTATGAGGCTTTACCAGAGCCTGCATAAGTTTGTATGAGTTTTAGAAATGTCCTTGTTACCAGCAGGGGCATTTTCTTTTTTAGGGATGTTCCGGGAATTCCACATGGTACGATTCCTCCTTCATCCCGTTCAATGTCACAGCAACCATCTGGATTGTCTGAAGCAGTTCTTCATTTTCTTCACTGCACATTTCCAACCGTTTGAGTTCCCCGTAAATCTGCTGCATCTGATTTTTCAGAGCTTTGTACACTCTCGGATTCCCCTGCACGGTCACTTCCCAGTTCATCAACTTTCTCAGGATGTACTCCTGTTTGGTAAGCCCGGATAACGCCACCATGCGGTCAATCATTTTCGCTTCTTCCTCGGATACCCTAAATCCCACTGTCCAGTTTCTCCATCGTCCTTTTGCGTCCAACGTTCTCTCCATCAGATTTCATCCTCCTTTTCCATCCGTTCCACATCCAGCTTATTCGCCATCTCCGTCTGCACGGTAGGGAACAGATGTGCATACCGATACGTGATTTTTTCTGCTTCATGTCCCACCCGGTTTCCAATGGCAAGTGCTGTAAATCCCATATGAATCAGCAGGGAAACATGGCTGTGCCCTTACGGTATAATTACGACAAACCGGAAAAGCCCCGTAGAATCAAGGGTTTTGAGGTTTTCAGTCTGGTTTTTTCATCCTTTTCCAAACCGAAAAATCATACTGAAATAAGTCGAATTGTAGGGGGTGTTTCATTAACGACAAATGAATAGCAGAAAGGAACTCAAAGCCTTTTGATTTCAAGCACAGTAGAATATTGGATTTAGGCGGAGCCGTCACTTGTTTCAAGTGGCGGCTTTTGTCATTTCCAGGACTGCTGTGCAGGCACATGACAACACCAATTAGAAATGAGGTGAAGTCATTGAACACGCAAATCATCGCCATCGCCAACCAGAAAGGCGGCGTTGGCAAGACAACCACCTGCGCGAACCTGGGGATTGGGCTGGCGCAGGCCGGGAAGAAAGTTCTGCTGATCGACGGGGACCCGCAAGGCAGCCTGACCATCAGCCTGGGCCATCCCCAGCCGGACAAGCTGCCCTTTACCCTGTCCGACGCAATGGGCCGTATCCTGATGGACGAGCCGCTGCGCCCCGGCGAAGGTATCCTGCACCACCCGGAGGGCGTTGACCTGATGCCCGCCGACATCCAGCTCTCCGGCATGGAGGTCTCCCTGGTGAACGCCATGAGCCGTGAGACCATCCTGCGGCAGTATCTGGACACGCTCAAGGGACAGTATTCCCATATCCTGATTGACTGCCAGCCTTCCCTGGGTATGCTCACGGTCAA
>JALFNN010000051.1 GCA_022774325.1 bacterium
CCGCCTTCGCCGCCTTTCGCCCATACTTCAGAAAGTGCAACATTTACGCCAAGCTCTTTACATTTTGCTTCAACCAGATCCAGTTCAGCCTTTGTATCGGTCGGGAATGCATTGATCGCAACAACACACGGGAGCTTATAAACATTTTTAATATTACTTACATGCTTCAGCAGGTTCGGAAGCCCTTTTTCCAGCGCCTCCAGATTTTCGTTATTGAGATCTGCTTTTGCTACACCGCCGTTGTATTTCAAAGCACGAACAGTTGCTACAATGACAACTGCATTTGGCTTGATTCCTGCCATACGGCATTTGATATCAAGGAATTTCTCTGCTCCGAGATCCGCACCAAATCCGGCTTCTGTGATTGCATAATCAGCCAGCTTCATTGCCATTCTTGTAGCAGTTACAGAGTTACATCCGTGAGCAATATTTGCAAATGGTCCGCCGTGTACAATGGCCGGAACTTTCTCAAGTGTCTGTACCAAGTTCGGTTTCAAAGCATCCTTAAGCAGTGCAGCCATAGCTCCCTCTGCATGAAGATCGCCTGCTGTTACCGGCTTCTGGTCTGCGATCTTTCCGTATGTGTATCCGATGATGATACGAGATAGACGTTCTTTTAAATCTGTAATATCCTTTGCGAGACAAAGAACTGCCATGATCTCAGATGCAACGGTAATGTCGTATCCGTCTTCACGAGGAGTTCCGTTCGGTTTTCCGCCAAGTCCGTCTACCACATAGCGAAGCTGACGGTCGTTCATGTCCACGCAGCGTTTCCAGGTAATCTTTCTCGGATCAATATTCAATTCATTTCCCTGGTAAATATGATTATCGATCATTGCTGCAAGAAGGTTATTCGCTGCGCCGATCGCATGGAAGTCTCCTGTAAAATGAAGGTTGATATCTTCCATCGGAACTACTTGTGCATATCCGCCGCCGGCAGCCCCACCTTTTACACCAAATACAGGTCCAAGGGATGGCTCACGAAGTGCAACCATAACATTTTTACCGAGCTTCTGCATACCATCAGCAAGTCCGATCGTAGTCGTAGTTTTTCCTTCTCCGGCCGGAGTCGGGTTGATTGCGGTAACAAGGATCAGTTTTCCATCCTTTTTATCGCTTTCTTTTAACAGATTGTAATCAATTTTTGCTTTGTATTTTCCGTACTGCTCTAAATACTTGTCATCAATGCCTGCCTTTGCTGCAATTTCAGTAATCGGTGACATCTGACATTCCTGTGCGATTTCAATATCTGATTTGAATCCCATGTTTTTCTCCCTTCTTCTTTTGCAGGTAAATGCTGCCAAAAATAAAATTTACTGTTATATTAGATAAATCGTCCTGTTAAAGAGGAACAAAAAAGGCAACACATGTAAAATACATATGCTGCCCAGACGGTCGGCGTTCCAGAATCCGGCTCCCCCGTGGTACTCCACGCTTTCTCCGTCAGTAGACCGGACTCTTCTTTAACTACCGTCATCGTATCATACTCACACAGGAAATGCAAGCCTAATTCTGCATTCTCTTATGAATCCTACCCTACTAATTTAATACTTCTACTTTGCAGGCATGTTTCTTCTGCTTTTTATTATAACTAATTCCAACCGCAAGAATTCTTCCTGCACATTTACGTTCTTCACCCAATTTCCCTGTAAAACGTAGAATATATTTTTTATCTTTAATCTGCCTGATTGCTTCATCGGGACTGTGATCTACCTTTAATTCCAAAATAATCCCATCCGCATCCCGATTTACCGGATAAAAAATAAAATCCACATATCCTACACCGGACTTATCTTCTCGTTCCACACGATAATTGTCTCTTGCTGATAAATATACAAGATTCACAACAGCTGTTAATTCTGTTTCGTCATTATAGCTTAATAACGGTATTTCCGTATCATATGCAAGCTCCAGAATTTCTGCCATCGTTTCCGTATCTCCGGCTAATGTAGCTCTAAGCATTCGATCCGATTCTTTCGCCAATCGATGCACATAACCCAATGAAGCTTCCTTTTTTAACATATCAGCAAATTTATTCATTAGCTCTTTGTTGGGAATCATAACTTTTCCATTTTCATATGTCAAAAATCCATATACCACCATCGCAGAAAATATTTCATCTCTTGTCTGCAAATTCATAGATGTCGCTGCATATTCCTGAATTTTTGCGGGTACCGGTATACCTGATACCATAAGTGCCAAATCTTCTCTTACATCAGCAATATTGTTTTCAATATAATAAAAAATTTCATCATATGGTCCTGAACTTGTCCAGTAATTGCCTGTATTATTATTAGAAAGTGATAACACGATTGAACGAGGATTATACAATCGTTCTCCTTTACGTGTATGATAACCATCATACCACTCCCGTAAATCATCCCTTGTAACCATCTTGGTTGATGCGCAATTTTCTATATAACGCAAATAAAGCCCATCTACTTCTTCGTCTGTAAAACCAAAATATTCAGAAAATCTTTGTTCCGTCGTCATAGTAAATTCTGCAAACATATTCAGTTCAGAACCACTGGAATATTTGGCAATTGGTAAAATTCCTGTCATATATACAAGTGCAATGTACGGTCTGTCCTTCAAAAGATTTCTCAAGAATTGTAAATAGGATAACTTATCATCTTCCGTAACAAATTTCTGATGAAAAATAAAATCCCACTCATCAAAAACAAATACAATATTTATATCTTGTTTTTCGGCGTATATTTCAAGAAGAGTATCCCACACTGCATTCTGATCGTCTATTGGCATATCCGGATATTCTTTTTTCAAGTCCTTGATTAATGTTTCTTCAATACGATCAATATACTGTTTGTATGAATTACAATTTCGTGGCAAATCATTAAACATAATATGAATAACCGTATATTTATTAAGATATTTTTCATAATCTTTGTCCTGATAAATCTGCAAATTCTGAAAAACATCATTTGCTCTGTGTCCTTTTGAAAAAAAAGAAGCAACCATATTAGCCATGACCGTTTTTCCAAAACGCCTCGGTCTCGTTATGCATAAATAATAACTTCCTTCTTCCACTAAAGGGAACAATTCCTTTAACAACACAGTTTTATCCACAAAGTATGGTTTAGCCGTTTCTTTTTTGTATAGTGCGTAAGCATTTTTACTATTCACATATATACCCATCTATACACTTCACTTTCTATCTGATTCATTTATTACATTTTAGCATTTCCAATATCACTTGTAAATCGCTTTTGTATTGTATCCCCCGTCTTGAAAAGCGGAGCTGCCGCTGCTATCAGCGACATCTCCGCCTCTTCTTCAAAACACCTTATCTTAATTTGCATTACTAGCCGCAATCTTCACCTTACTCCACAGATTACTGATTTCTTTTCTCGTATTCTCATTGTAAACGAATACTTCGTCCAGTTCATAACCGCTTCTTGGAATGTATGCATCAATTCCTTCAAAATCTCCGCCTTCACCGGACAGATCTTCCAGCACTTCCTTATTTGCCGAAGTATATCCGACATAACTGGAGTTATCATATGCACCTTCATACTCACATACATGATTGATAAATGCATGTGCCAGCTCCGGGTTCTTGGCATTTTTCGGGATAACCATCGCATCAGACCACAGGTTTGTACCACTCTCCGGCAGGTAATATCCCATATCTTCATTTTCAGACATGATATAGGTCGCATCCCCGGAATAAATAAGTCCCAGTGCCTTTCTGCCCTGCGCCATGTTGTCAATGATCTCATCCATAACGATTTCAGGCTCCATGGTCTGTACACACTGTACCAGCCATTCGTAAGCTTTCTGAAGTTCATCCGGATCTTCCGTATTCATGGAATATCCGAGAGCCTTTAAAGCGATCATGAATTCATCTCTTTCTGAATCATAAAGATAAATATCTCCTTTATATTTCTCATCAAGGAAAATATTAAAGCCTTCTCTTTCCAGATCTTCCAGGTCTACTTTTGTCGTGTCATAAACGATGCCGACTGTTCCCCAGAAATATGGAATAGAGTACTTATTGCCCGGATCGTATGGCAGATTCTTCACATCGTCAACGAGATTATCCAGACAATCCAATTTCGAGTAATCCAGCTCCTGGAGATAATCCTCTTCAATCAGTCTCTGAATCATGTAATCACTCGGAACAAGGATATCGTAAGCCTCTCCGTTTGCCACCTTGATGTACATCTGTTCATTCGAATCAAAATTCTCCATAACCACTTTGGCACCGGTTTTTTCCTCGAAATCGGACAGAATATTTTCGCCCGTATACTCACCCCAATTGTACACATAAAGAGTCTGACCTTCAAACGGACGTGCATCTGCCTGTCTGCCGAATCGGAAGATTCCCACAGCAATCAAAATCACACAGACTGCACCGATCGCCGGAATCATCATCTTCTTTCGTCCGATATCCGCCTTTTTCGCTTTGCGGGCTGTAATCATCGGCACCACATTAATGACGAGAAGCGCGATTGTAATAATCACAACCACCAATGTTGAAATCGCATTGATACTCGGATTAACACGTTTACTCATGGTATACACCATAATACTTAAGTTCTTCACACCACTTCCGGTCACGAAATAGGAAATGATAAAATCATCTACAGACATCGTAAATGCAATCAGCGCTCCGGAAACAATTCCCGGTGTGATCTGCGGCACAATGACTTTTGTCAGTGCCTGCCACGGAGTTGCTCCCAGATCCATGGCCGCATCTGCCAGATTCGGATCCAGCGACCGGATCTTAGGCATAACGGACAGAATCACATAGGGAATACAAAATGCAATGTGTGCAAGCAGCATGGTCACATAACCTTTTTCCACTTTGAACGTGATAAATAAAAGCATAAAGCCAATCGCCGTAACAATCTCCGGATTCATAAGCGGGAGATTGTCTACCTGCTCCATCACATCCCGCACGATCTTCTTTGATTTGCTGAGCCCAATCGCTGCAATTGTACCGGCAACCGTTGATATTGCCGTAGCTATTATTGCAATGCTAAATGTCGTATAAAGCGACTCCATCATATCCCTGGATTCCAGCATATGCTCATACCATCGCAAAGAAAATCCAGTGAAATGAGTAAGGGATTTTCCGTCATTGAAGGAAAAAATAATCATATATACGATCGGCAGATAGAAGAAAATGATCATCACTGCCATAAGTATTTTCCCGAAAATACGGTTGTTCTTTTTCATGATGACTTATTCCTCCTTTCCGCCCTGATTCCGGATTTCCACCTTACGCACAACCATCATCAGAAGCATCATGATCACTGCCATTATCATGGAAATCGCACTTCCGAAGTTCCATTCTCCGACGGTGATAAACTGATTCTCGATCAGATTACCGATCAGGAAGTACTGTCCGCCTCCGAGCAGCTTCGGAATAAAGAAAGAGCTGACCGCCGGAAGAAACACCAGTGTGATTCCGTTGATGACTCCCGGAAGTGAAAGCGGAAGCGTCACTCTCCGGAAGGTCTGTACCGGGTTCGCTCCCAGATCCGCACTGGCCTCCAGAAGCGAATGGTCCATTTTGCATAATGCCGTATTGATCTGCAGAATCATGAAGGGAAGGAAGTTATATACCATGCCCAGAAGGACGGCACCTTCCGTGTACAGCAATTCTTTTCCCCCAAATCCAAGAAAACTCGCAATTCTCTGAACCAGACCACCTTCACTGAGAAGACCGATCCATGCATAGGTTCTTACCAACATGTTGATCCACATTGGAATCGTTACGCAAAGCACCAGAATATTCTGGACCTTTTCGCTGCTCCGCGCGATAAAATATGCAATCGGATAGCCGATAAGAAGACAAAGTATGGTTGTTTTAACTGCAATCCAAATGGAACGCCAAAGTATAATCAAAAAATCCTGGTCGGTGAAAAATTTGACGTAGTGATCCAGTGTGATGGAAAATGAAATGATGGAATTTCCCGGTTCCGTGATCGAATAAAGTGCGATCAGAGCCATAGGAAGCACCAGCATCATTGCGGCCCACACAATATAAGGGATTGCAAGCTGTGAAAAGCGTTTCATTTAAAATACCATCCTTGACATCACATGAATATCTTCCGGGAAGAATGTCAGTCCGACCTCCTGACCTACTTCCGAATAATCGGTCGTGTGAATCTTGAATTCACGTCCCGGCGTGGAGAATGTAATCTTGTAGATACCTTCTTTTACATTTTCCGGTTCAAAATCATAATCCACGCTGATGTCAATGCTCTGATCTTCATCACTCAGTTTCCAGCCCTGTGCATTAGCCCATGTCTTAATATCCGTATCCAGGGCCTGAGACTCTAAGATCTCATCTACCGTTTTCTGGAAATTGAATGCCATGATCGCTTCATTTGCCTTTTCATTTTTAACAAACGGCTGATTGACTACGAAAATCGTACGCTCAATACTGGTTCCGTTCGAGGTAGAGAATACAACCGGATACTGTCCTTCTTCCTCTTTCAGATCGTATTCAATTTTGGAAATGGAAATATAATCATCGGTCTCCGGATTCCATGCCTGTGCATTGGAAAGAGCGACGATTTCCTTGTCATCCAGATTCTGTACGTCTTCCACGTCCACATAGAAATTGTTGGCACTGATCTTTTCTTTTCCGTCTTCACTGGTCACATCATGGTTATGGATCACGCGCATATCGACCGTAACACTGGTACCCGGAACCGTTTCCACAATGATTTCATAGTGTACGCCTTTGAAGAGAACACTTAAGACTTCACCTGTCATCTTACCGTCTTTTACATCTACGATATCAATGTCTTCCGGGCGGATGACAACATCGACTTTTTCGTTTTCACGGAACCCAAAGTCCACACAATCAAAGGTGATATCATCAAACCGAACTTTGTAATCCTCCAGCATAACTCCCGGAAGAATATTGCTTTCTCCGATGAAATTTGCCACATAACGGTTTGCCGGTTCATTATAAATCTCTTCCGGCGTGCCTACTTGCTGGATCTCTCCGTTTTTCATGACCACGATCTTGTCCGACATCGTAAGCGCTTCTTCCTGATCATGTGTTACAAAGATGAAGGTAATCCCTACTTCCTGCTGGATGCGCTTCAATTCGTACTGCATTTCCTTACGAAGCTTTAAGTCCAAAGCCGCCAGAGGCTCATCAAGAAGCAATACCTTCGGTTCATTTACCAGCGCTCTTGCAATCGCAACCCTCTGCTGCTGACCTCCGGATAGAAGGGTCGTATTCTTGTTCTCATACCCTTCCAGACCGATCAATTTGAGCATCTTCATGACTTTCTGCTCAATAACGTCCTTACTCATTTTCTTGATTTTCAAGCCAAATGCAATATTCTCATACACGCTGAGATGTGGAAACAGCGCGTATTTCTGGAAAACCGTATTCAGTTCGCGTTCATACGGCGGTTTCTGGCTGATCTCCTCACCATCAAAGATCACCTTCCCCTCATCAGCTTCCAGAAAGCCTCCGAGGATTCTTAAAAGTGTCGTCTTCCCACAACCGCTGGGGCCCAATAACGTCACAAATTCATTTTCATAAATGTCAAGGTTAACTCCTTTTAACACAATCTGCCCATCAAAGTTTTTCACAATATTGCGAAACTCAATCAGCTTCTTCTGTTCCATATCACCTTCTCCTTCCTAGAACATCGGTGGTGTTGTGATCCACAGCACCTTCGCGTCACTACTCCCGTGATTGTACAAATAGTGGCTCTTTGTTCCGTCCATGTAGAAAGTCTCCTGCGCTTTCAGCTTATATTTCTTATTACCGCAAACCAGCGTCACGTTGCCTTTCAATACATAACCGAACTCTTCGCCCTGATGTGCCAGTAATTCATTACTTTTTTTATGTGGATGAAGCGTCAGCAAAATCGGCTCCATCTTATTTCTCAGCGCATTGGGGATAACCCATTCTATCGTGTAATCATCCTGGATGTCCTCAAAGAAATCCTGAGTTCCAAAGACGATCTGCTTTTCCTCTTCCTCGTGAAAAAACTCGGATAAATTGGTTCCAAGCGCCTCCAGAATGTCCTCAAGAGTTGCGATACTTGGCGTGGTAAGATTCCGTTCCACCTGGGACAGAAATCCCTTCGTCAGCTCACTTCGCGATGCAAGATCACCTAATGTCAGGTCATTCGCAAGCCGCAACTCCTTCAGCTTCTTTCCGATATCCAAAATTACACCTCCCGTTTTATAATACTATACTTTTTTTTAAAAATTACCGAACAAATTACATTATACATATATGGTGGGGTATTGCAAGTGGTTTTGTGAAAAAAGGAGGGGAAATTTGTGTGAAAATGGGGGAGGGACGCCCAAGGTTCCACCTGTCCCATGCAGGACTCGCTTTCGCTCGGGGGGGAAAACGCAGCGGTACTACGCTTGCAGGGGCGCCGCTAAATGCGGCTTCTGCAAGCAAGTGCCGGCGTTTTCCACGGTCCTGCATGGGACAGGTGGAACCTTGGGCTGGTAATTCTTCATTTTTACGCTTTGTGATTTCCTTAGATAGTAGTGTGTGTTCGGCAGCGAAAAAGAGAGCGTTTGCTCTCTTTTTTGGTTGCTTTATGGCACTGATTCTGCTTGCTCTGTGAGAAAAAAATATTTTTTTGTTTCGATGAAATTTATCTTCACGGAATAAGATGACTTTACCGGGCAATAATGATAAAATGTAAAATAACAAAAATGATGATTAAGAGGAGCCTTTATGGAATATCTAAAAGAAATAGGCAAGACAGGTATTAAGCCGGTTGTTTTAGAAGAAATCATAAATTTTGCACAAAAATACCAAATAAAACAAGTCATCTTATTTGGTTCCAGAGCACGTGGAGATTTTTACCGCGCAAGTGACATTGACCTTGCAGTGCACGGCGGAAATGTTATAGGTTTTACACTTGCAGCAAGGGAGGAGACTTCGACACTGTTGGATTTTGATGTAGTCGATCTAGATAAATCTGTCGACAAAAAACTACTAAATTCTATTGAAAAGGAAGGGAGGATTATTTATGAAAAAATTTGATAATTTTATTTCCAACCTTAATATTCTTTCCAAAGCTCAGAATGAAGACCTGACAAATGAATTTATCATCAGTGGTATCATTGATAAATTCTTTATTCAATTTGAACTGGGTTGGAAAGTTCTGAAAGAACTGTTGAGATATGAAGGGAAAAGCATTGCACTCACTGGTTCACCCAGGGAAATTATCAAGGCGGCTTATTCCATATATGATTTTCTTGATGAAGACATATGGCTTTCTATGCTGAAGTCACGTAACGATATGACACATATTTATAATGGCGAAGCCGCCAGAAACCTGGTCCAGATTATTATAGAAAGTTATATACCTGCATTTATATCCTTGAAAGAACATATTATGGAAAAATATGAGAATGTTTTAGAAGCGATTTAGACAGATGGGGAAGGGACGCCCAAGATTCCACTTGTCCCATGCAGGACCGTGGAAGTTTTGGCTGATACTTTCTTCATTTTTACTTTATGGAATTTCTTTGGTTAGTGAGGTTCAGACAGCAAAACAGAGAGCTTACGCTCTCTGTTTTGGCTACCTCAAAAGATGTTTTGGCTGTTCGGACTATGGTTGTTGTTGCCCCTCCAAGTCCACCTTCTGACGTTTCTTCCACTTCCTCAATATCAGCGCTTCCAAGTTCTGCTGTTGACACTTCTGTTCCATTTTCAAAGAAACGGATCAGATAAGTCGGTTCCTTGTCCAGATACTGATCTGTGAAAAACTTATCTTCTAAAGTTACTTGTACGGTTCCGCCTTCGATGGTACAACTGATATTTTTTTCAGATGTTTTATAGCTGGTGCGATAGACACCACTGATACTATCGCAAGTATTATAGATTAAATCTCCGTTTTCATCTTTCACATAGGTGTATACATAAGCATCATAGGTGTCTCCCGGCTGAAGTGCGCTTAAATCCATACTTCCGCTGTAAGAAGTTTCTTCGGAGCGATAACGTACTCGTCTTGCCGCTACAGGCATAGAACCTTCTTCGCTCCCCTGTTCATAGACACGTACATAAAACTGCTTTGCAGTATCATCAAAATCAAACGAAAAATCCCCGGATTCGAAGTCTATCGTGAAATTTTCTACCGGATCAGGAAGTTCGACCTGTGT
>JALFNN010000055.1 GCA_022774325.1 bacterium
CACGGAAAGTCGGGAACACATAAAAGGCGGCCTACCCCTCCATACTTAGAAGGGGCATCACCGTCCAGACGAAAGAAAGGAGGGTGATGCCATTGTTTGTTACATATTCGGATCTGATCCAGATAGGTATATTCATTGTCATTCTCGTAGGATTGTGTTATACAGTCTTTGGGAAAAGAAAATAGCCGCCCACTACTGCCAATAGTGAACGGCTGTGAAATATAGTTGTCACAATAATTTGGAATGGTAGGCCGTGTGTTCTGACTTTCCCTTTCCATATTAAATATAACACATCTGGCAACAGGACGCAAGAAGTTTAGTTGGGGACGGTGCTTTTGCCACGACCAGCGCCCTTTGGCACAGGGAGTAAGCGGCCAAAGGGCGCTGGTCGTGGCAAAAGAACCGTCCCTGCGAGGAGGATGAATGATAATAAGAAAATCAACCAGGGAGGATCTCCCGAAGATTATGGAGATGTATGAAGAGGCCCGGCAGTTTATGCGGGATAATGGAAATCCGGATCAGTGGGGGACTTCAAATCCGAAAGAGGAATGGATTGTTCTTGATATAGAAGACGGAGACAGCTATGTCTGTACAAAAGACGGAGAGATTGTCGGCACGTTTTATTTTAGAATCGGAGAGGATCCGACATACAGACAAATCCATGATGGAGCATGGATGGATGATTCGTCTTATGGTGTTGTGCACCGGATTACCACAGATCGGAAAGCGCGGGGGACGGCAACGTTCTGCCTGAACTGGGCGGTACAGCAGGCGGGCGGTCATCTTCGGATCGATACGCACGAAGATAACCGTCCGATGAGAAATCTTCTGGAAAAGCTTGGATTTTCCAGAAGAGGAACGGTTGTCGTGGAGGATGGCACAGAGAGAATTGCATTTGAAAAAGTAGAAAAAGGAGAACAAGATTATGAGTAATCAGGAAATTTTAGCAACGGTAGCAGGAGAAAATATAACAAAAGCAGAACTGGATGCATTTTTGCAGGGACTTCCGAAAGAACAGAGAGCATATGCACAGAATGTTCAGTTTCGCGATCAGTATCTTCAGCAGCTTATCGCACTTCGTCTGTATTCCAAGATGGGCGAGGATATGAAGCTGGATGAGACGGAAGAATATAAGCATATTATGGAAAGTGCGAGAAAAGATGTCCTGGCACAGATGGCGATGACGGAAACGCTGAAAGGTCTGGAGGTGACGCCGGAGGAAGCAATGGCATATTATGAAGAGCATCCGCAGCATTTCACAAAGGGAGCTACTGTGAGCGCGAAACATATCCTGACAGAAGAGGAAGAAAAGTGTAATGAGATCATGGAGTCTATTGTAAATGGTGAGAAGACTTTTGAAGAAGCAGCAGCAGAATTTTCAACCTGTCCGTCAGGTGCAAGAGGTGGTGATTTGGGCGAATTCGGAAGAGGACAGATGGTAAAGGAGTTTGAAGATGCGGCATTTGATGCGGAAATTGGACATATTGTGGGTCCGGTGAAGACACAGTTCGGGTATCATTTGATTAAAGTTGAGAAGAAGAATGATGCGTCCAAGGTTCCATTTGCGGAGGCAGAACCGGGAATCAGACAGAACCTCATGCAGCAGAAGCAGAATGCGGCTTATACGGCAAAGGTGGAAGAGCTGAAAGCAAAATATATGTGATTTTATTAGAGCTTTTTCAATTTCAGGAGAATGCGTGAATGATAATAAGAGATCAACAAGGGAGGATTTCCCGAAGGTGATAAGAAAGCGATGAATGCCTACATGAATCGTGTTGCCTTAAGCACATTCAGTTATTTTGATACCGGAAAAAGACCGTCCGGAGAAGATTCGGAAGTATGGATTCGCTTTTTAGGGGAAAAAAGTGCTGATCGGTGAATAAAGAATAGATTCATAGCAATAGAAGGGGACATTTGGATGGCTGATACTTCAGAAAACACAACAGTAACAAAACAACATATATGCACAGCGCTGCTCGCCCATGTAGATGCCGGGAAAAC
>JALFNN010000106.1 GCA_022774325.1 bacterium
TACCGGATGCTCCTCGATTTGGGGCGGCCCCGCAGCAACTTCGCCCTACACCGTTAACAAAGAGGGTCACGGTCCCGCTTGGGCTAACTCGCTCTTTGAGGATAACGCAGAGCACGGCTACGGTATGTTCCTCGGTCAGCAGGCTATCAGAAACCGTCTTATCGAGAAGGTTCAGGGTATCGACTCGGCAGAGTGCGCTCCCGCAGAGCTTAAAGCCGCAGCGGCTAAATACCTTGAGACCGTTAACGACGGCGAGGCAAACGCAGAAGCGACAAAGGCTCTCGTTGCAGAGCTTGAAAAGCATACAGACTGCGAGACATGCAGTGAGATTCTTGCTCATAAGGAATATCTTGCAAAGAAGTCTGTATGGATCTTCGGCGGCGACGGATGGGCTTACGATATCGGATTCGGCGGTGTTGACCATGTTCTTGCAAGTGGAAAAGACATCAACATCATGGTATTCGATACAGAAGTTTATTCTAACACAGGCGGACAGTCTTCTAAGGCTACCAAGACCGGTGCAATCGCTCAGTTCGCAGCAGGCGGAAAAGAAGTTAAGAAGAAAGATCTTGCTTCTATCGCAATGAGCTACGGCTATGTATACGTTGCACAGATCGCTATGGGTGCTGACTTCAACCAGACTGTAAAAGCGATCTCTGAAGCAGAAGCATATCCGGGACCGTCTCTGATTATTGCTTACGCTCCATGTATCAACCATGGTATCAAGAAAGGTATGAGCAAAGCTCAGACAGAAGAAGCTTTAGCAGTAGAATGCGGATACTGGAACAACTTCCGTTACAATCCGGCTGCAGAAGGCGCTAAGTTCACTCTTGACAGCAAGGAGCCTAAGATGGAAGGATACAAAGACTTCCTGAACGGAGAAGTTCGTTACAACGCATTAGCAAGATTCAATCCTGAAAAAGCAGAAGTAATGTTCGCTAAGAATGAAGCTGAAGCAAAAGCAAGATATGAATATCTGAAGAAACTGGTTACTCTGTACGGAGAAGACTAGGACACCGAAAAATAAGTTTCTGATACATTGACGCAGGATGATTGTTTCATATGCAAGGAGGAATGAGGCGTAGCGGTGACTACGTCGATTGACGACAACATTGCAGATGAAACAATCAGACAAGTCAAGGTGTCAGTTACTTATTATTCGGTGTACTAGGATAAATAAAGGATAAAAAGAACGGCATGGCCTTAGGGCTGTGCCGTTTTTTGGATAAGACAGACGTTTCGAGTGATCTGGGTATTTTCTGAGAAAACGCGCCGTCTTACTCTGGAGGGAGCGGAAGTGATTGGTGTGTATGAGGCAAAGCCAACCCTATCAGGTCTTACCCGCAATATTGTCCAATGCCTGGAAGACTATGGAATTCCGCTTCATTTGTCCAGTACGGTGACCCGTGTATTCGGAGACAGTCGTCTGACTGCCGTGGAGATCTCTAAAGTCAATGATAAGATGGAACCGATTGCAGGAACAGAAGAAATTGTGGAGTGTGATACGCTGATCCTTTCTGTGGGGCTGATACCGGAGAATGAAATTGCAGGTTCACTGGGAATACCAATGGATATGCATACGAAAGGGCCGGTTTGTGATGAGCATTTTATGACTGAAAAAGAAGGAATATTCTGCTGTGGAAATGCGCTCCATGTCAATGATCTTGTGGATTATGTGACAGAGAGCGGGATCGCTGCGGGAAAGGCAGCTGCCGTCTATGAAAAGAAAAAACGGGAATACTTAGAACTGGAGGCGGGAGATTCCCTGCAGTATGTTGTACCACAGAGGATCGAAAAGAGCGCTGGAACGGAAAAGATCGTTCTTTATTTCCGAAGCAGAGCAGAGATGGAGGAAGCGGTATTTACCTGCCTTTCAGGAGACAAAATTCTGTATGAAAAAAGGTTCCGCAATCTCAAACCTCCGAAAATGTTCCGGTCGTGCCGGTGAAAGTCTCTGCGGAGATTCCAAAAGAAAGAATATTTGATGTGATGAAGGAAATCAGTAAAGTGCAGGTGATAGAGCCGCTCGGTACGGGGGATATCGTGATTGAAAATGTACTGGGGCTGGGCGTAGATGTCGTGATAACGAGTGACCTGATGAAAGGAGAAGTGTAACATGAGTAAACCATATAAAGGATTTGAACCCAAATGGGTAAAAGAGGCTGCGCCGAAAGACAGTTATCGTTCCATTTTCCGTTGGGGCGATCCGGATTTTGTGAAATATCCGAAAGAGTCGCTGTACAAAATGATGAAAGAAAAATTTAAAATGACGGATGCGGATTTCCAGCAGTACGATGGCAGTATCGGTATGGAGAAGGTCGTACTTGATCAGCCGTCCCGCCTTGCTACGGAGCATATTGAAGCACTGAAGAAGATTGTTGGGGAAAAGTATGTCACGACAGAGGACTACCCGAGACTGGCAGTTGCTTATGGAAAGACCGGATACGATGCAATCCGTCTCAGAAGACATCAGATCGATTCGCTGCCCGATGCAGTTGTTTATCCGGATACGACTGAGCAGGTGGAACAGATCGTGGCATACTGTACAGAACACAAGATCCCACTGTATGTATATGGCGGGGGCAGCAGTGTGACAAGAGGTGTGGAGCCGACTCTGGGAGGAATTTCGCTGGATATGAGGCTCCGGTTCAATAAGGTCCTCAAATTTAACAAGATATAGCAAGAATTCTCCCACCTCTTTAGGTGGCGAGATGAATTGCAAAAAAATACGAGAGAACACTTGTTCTAATGTGCCGGATGTGGTACAATATAATCAGTCGAATAAAAGAAAGGATTGATTATAATATGGATTTGGATAATAATGCACATTCAGTATTTTTGTTATATTATCATTTGATTATGGTTGTGAAATATCGCCGGAAAGTGATA